>NZ_RIBZ01000313.1:0-77721 GCF_003721215.1 Streptomyces botrytidirepellens | reverse complement strand
TCCTCGTCGACCACGAAGCCGCCGCCGACCGAGTAGTAGGTCTTCTCCAGCAGCGGATGGCCGGACTCGTCGTACGCGAAGAGCGTCATGCCGTTGGCGTGGTACGGCAGGGAGCGGCGGCGGTGCAGGATCAGCTCGTCGGACTCGTCGAAGTCGATCTCGTGGGCCGGGCCGATGTCGGCGCCGAGGAGGCGGAGGCGCCCGGTGGCGCGGATCCGTTCGACGTCCGGCTCGGCCCGGGCCACGTCGACCGTGTGCGGCTCGTTGCCCTCCAGGCCGAGCAGGACGGCCTTGGGGGTGCCGTGGCCGTGGCCGGTGGCACCGAGGGAGCCGAACAGCTCCGCCCGCACCGCGGCGGTCTGGGCGAGTAGGCCGTCCTGCTTCAGCCGGGTGGCGAACATGCGGGAGGCCCGCATCGGGCCGACCGTGTGCGAGCTGGACGGGCCGATGCCGATCGAGAACAGGTCGAAGACGCTGATTGCCACGCCATACTCCGTGGGGGCGGGATCGCGGGCGCGATCCCGCCGGGTTGTCGGTTACGGGTCCGGGTGGAGCGGATGTTTACTCCGTCAGGGCAGCGACGCGGGGCGCGGTGAGGGTGCGGCGGAGCCGATTGAACAGCTTCGGCTGGTTCATGCACAGCACGGCGACGGCGGCGCCCTCGTGGCGGTAGACGGCCGCGAAGGAGCGGCTGTCGACGTCGCCCTCGACCACCTCGGGCTCGGCTCCGGGGACGACGTGCCCGGCGAGCTGGATGCGCACCCGGTACTGGTCGGACCAGAAGTGCGGTGCGGTGCACGGGGGTTGGGCCGAGGTGCCGGAGAGCAGCGTGCGGGCGGCGGTCTTCGCCTGCTCGGTGGCGTTGCTCCAGTGCTCGATGCGGGCGTGCCGTCCGGTGAAGGGGTGGGGGCAGCGGGCGACATCGCCGACCGCGACCACGCCCGGGACACTGGTCGCGCAACCGGCGTCGCACACCACGCCGTCGTCCACGGCGACGCCGGAACCGGTGAGCCAGTCGGTGGCGGGCCGCACCCCCACCCCGACGACGACAATGTCGGCGGGCAGCAGGCGACCGTCCTCCAGTTGGACGCCGGTGACCCGGTCGTGGCCGGCGAATCCCGCCACGCCGGTGCCGCACAGCAGGCGCACCCCGTGATCGGTGTGGAGCGAGGAGCACACCAGCCCCATGTCGCGCCCCAGTTGGCGTTCGAGCGGTACGTCGAGCGCCTCGACCACGGTGACGTCGAGGCCGAGCCGGTGGGCGGTGGACGCCACCTCGGCGCCGATGAATCCGGCGCCGATGACGACGACCTTGGGCAGGCCGTCCAGCAGCGCGGCGCGCAGCGCCTGGGCGTCGTCCAGGGTGCGCAGGGTGTGGACACCGGCCATCCCGTCCGTGCCGGGGAGCGTCCGGGGGGTGGCGCCGGTCGCGACGACGATCCCGTCGGTGCGTACCTCGCGCCCTCCGGCGAGGGTGACGGACCGGGCCGCGGTGTCGAGCCGCACGGCGCGTTCGCCGAGCAGCCACTGCGCCCCGAGTTCCCCGTACTCCTCCGTGTCGCTGAGCATGAGGGCGTCGGCGCCGACGTCGCCCTTGAGGAACTCCTTGGACAGCGGCGGGCGGTCGTACGGGTCGTGGCACTCCTCGCCGACGACGACGATGTCGCCGTCGAAGCCTTCCGTGCGCAGCGCGCGGACCGTGCTCAGGCCCGCCAGCGATGCTCCGACGACGGTGATGCTCCTCATGCGGACTCCCCGACGGATGCGTGGCGCGGGACGATCATGGGGTACCTCCGGGTTGCGAGCCGCCTCGCATGCGCGACTAGATGTCGGGGCGCACGCGGCGGGGGTCGAACAGCGCGATGGGGTGTTCGGTGGTGCCCTCGGTGGCGAGGTCGGCGAGGATCTCGCCGACGACGGGTACGAACTTGAATCCGTGGCCGGAGAATCCGTAGGCCACCGTCACCCTCGGGTGCTCGGGGTGCTGGGCGAGGACGAAGTGTTCGTCCGGGGTGTTGGCGTACATGCAGGCCGTGGCCTTGAGGAAGCGCGTGGGCAGGGTGGGGACGCGCAGCCGCAGATACTCGGCCATGGCCCCGATCTCCTCGGAGCGGACCCGGCGGTCGACGGTCTCGGGGTTGCTGGGGAGGCCCTTGCGGAAGAAGGCGACCTTGGCGCCGCCCTCGGGGCCGTCGAGGGCGGGGAAGCCGCAGATCTGCGTGCCGTCCGCGTCCTCCCAGATGTACACGGGGTGCCGGTCGGCGGTGAACGGGCCGGTTCCGCCTTCGGGCTGGAACCAGTACATGACCTGCCGTTCCACCGTCACGGTCACGCCGAGGTCGGAGAGGAGGTTCGACGCCCAGGCGCCGGGGGCGATCACCAGCCGGTCGGCGGTGTAGATGCCGCGGTCGGTGACCACCCACGCCTTGCCGCCCGGGCCGTCGGCCTGCCATCCGAAGACGGTTTCCACGAAGTGCAGGTCGGCGCCGTGGACGCGGGCCAGGTCCAGATGGGCGGTGACGGTCGCCTCCGGCCGCGCCACACCGGCCTTGCGCTCGTAGAAGGCGAGATCGTCGGCGCCCGGTTTGAAGGTGGGGAAGCGGCTCCGGATGTCGGTGGCGGTGAGGACCTGGTGGTCCAGGCCCCACTGCTGGGCGCTGCGCAGCGTACCGGCGAACGCCTGGCTGTCCTCGCGCCCGATCACGAGGCCGCCGGTCTGGGTGAACACCTCGTGGCCGGAGTCGGCGGCCAGCTTCTCCCACAGTTCGTGGGCGCGGAGCAGCAGGGGCACATAGGCCGGGTCCTCGAAGTAGGCCTGCCGGTAGATACGGGATCCGCCGTGGCTGGAGCCGAGGTTGTGGGCCGGGCCGAAGCGCTCCAGGCCGAGTACTCGCTGCCCGCGGGCGGCGAGGTGGTAGGCGGCTGCGCTTCCCATCCCGCCCAGACCGACGACGATCACGTCGTACGAAGGGGCCATCCGTCCATCTCTCCTGGCTCGCCTGGAAACTCTGCCGATAATGCGTAGGTTCTGCGGGTACCCATGGCTCTCCTCTCAGATTCGGGTTCTCTGACGATGCGTCAATGTCCCCGGGTCACCCATGCGTCGAGATGCGGCGCCTCGGCCCCGATCGAGGTGGTGCCGCCGTGGCCGGTGTGAACGGCGGTGGCGGCGGGGAGGGCGAACAGCCGGTCGCGGATGGAGGCGATGATGGTGCCGAAGTCGGAGTAGGAGCGGCCGGTGGCTCCGGGACCGCCCTGGAAGAGGGTGTCGCCGGAGAACAGGGCTCCCAGCTCGGGCGCGTACAGGCAGACGGCGCCGGGCGCGTGCCCGGGGGTGTGCAGCACGTACAGCCCGGTGCCGGCCACGCTCAGCAGTTCGCCGTCGACCAGCTCCCGGTCCGGTTTCCGCTGGGGGTGTACGGACTTCCACAGCACCGCGTCCGCCGGGTGGAGCAGGATGGGCGCGCCGGTGCGGGCGGCGAGGGCGGGGGCGGCGTTGATGTGGTCGTTGTGGGCGTGGGTGCACACGATGCCGACCAGGTGGCGGTCGCCGACGGCGTCCGCGATGGCCGCTTCGTCGTGTGCGGCGTCGATGACCATGACTTCCCGTTCGTCACCGATCAGCCAGACGTTGTTGTCCACCTCCCAGCTGCCCCCGTCCAGCTCGAAGGTTCCGGAGGTGACCAGGTGCTCGATGCGCGCCGTCACAGGATCACCACCGAGCGCAGGACCTCGCCGCGGTGCATCTTGGCGAACGCGGCCTCGACGTCGTCCAGGGTGATCTCCTCGGTGACGAAGCGGCCGAGGTCGAATCGGCCCTGCTGGTAGAGGTCGACCAGGGCGGGGAAGTCCCGGGAGGGCAGGCAGTCGCCGTACCAGGAGGACTTCAGGGCTCCGCCACGGCCGAAGACGTCCAGCAGGGGCAGGTCGACGGTCATCTCCGGGGTGGGGACACCGACCAGGACCGCGGTCCCGGCCAAGTCGCGGGCGTAGAAGGCCTGCCGGTAGGTCTCGGGGCGGCCGACCGCGTCCACGACGACGTCGGCGCCGAAGCCGCCGGTGATGGCGCGGATGGCCTCGACGGCGTCGGTCTGGGAGGAGTCGATGGTGTCGGTGGCGCCGAACTCCTCGGCCCACTTCAGCTTCCGCTGGTCGACGTCGACGGCGATGATGCGGCCGGCTCCGGCCAGTTTGGCGCCCGCGATGGCGGCCATGCCCACGCCGCCGCAACCGATCACCGCGATCGAGTCCCCGCGGCCGACGCCGCCGGTGTTGACCGCGGCGCCGAACCCGGCCATCACGCCGCAGCCGAGCAGTCCCGCCGCGGCGGCCGAGGCGGTCGGATCCACCTTGGTGCACTGCCCGGCGGAGACCAGGGTCTTCTCGGCGAAGGCGCCGATGCCCAGGGCCGGGGACAGCGGGGTGCCGTCGGCCAGCGTCATCGACTGGGTGGCGTTGTGGGTGTCGAAGCAGTACCACGGTTTGCCCTTGCGGCAGGCCCGGCACTGACCGCAGACCGCACGCCAGTTGAGCACGACGAAATCGCCGGGCGCCACGGCGGTGACGCCCTCGCCGACCGCCTCGACCACGCCCGCGGCCTCATGGCCGAGCAGGAAGGGGAACTCGTCGTTGATCCCGCCCTGCTGGTAGTGCAGGTCGGTGTGGCAGACACCGCACGCCTGCACCTGCACCAGCGCCTCGCCCGGGCCGGGGTCCGGCACCAGGACGGTCTCCACCGAGACCGGAGCGCCCTTCTGCCGGGCGACGACGGCGCGTACTTCGTGTGTCACTGTCGCTCTCCTCGTTGCGGGGCGGCCGAATGCGCGGTTCCGGCCGGTTGTTTCGGATGGCGGGGGCGCCGTGTCGCTCCGGCGGAGCGATCGGCGAGGGAGGGGAATGAACTCCGCTGTCCGCGGGGAGCACGAACGGCGGGCGGTGTACTGAACGGCGGGCCGACCGACCCCCGGACCGATGTGCCGGGAGCGTGGGAGGACCGAGACCGAGCCGTCGCGTTTTGTTGCGCATGGCGCGTGCCGCTTCATTATGGGCAACAATCTGTCTTCCGGGCGACCGCTGTCAAGGAGTTGGCCGGGCGAACTTTGCCTGCGGCGCGTCGGCCTCCGAGCCCTGCCGGGAACGGCCGGGAAGTGCGCTGGTCTCCGCCAGGGTGCGGCCCTTCGTCTCCTCGGCCCACGCCACGGACACCAGCCAGCCCACGAGGGTGATTCCGGCGCCGATCAGCATGGTCGTGCCGATGCCCAGTCTGCTGAGGGAGATCGGCAGCAGATAGGTACCCGCGGCGGCGCCGATCCGGCTGATGGAGGTGGCCACGCCACCCGCGGTGGCCCGGATGTTGGTGGGGAACAGCTCATTGGGATAGGTCCACTCCAGCACCGTGGGGCCACCCGAGAGGAGGGCATAGGTACAGAAGCACACGATGACCACTCCGATGGGGAGCGACGAGCCGCCCCCGAGCACCACGAGCGGGACCACCATCAGGGCGAACGACCAGGTGATGACGGGGCGTCGCCCCACCCGGTCCACCAGGCGCAGCGCGGGGAGGCAGCCCAGTACGAACACGATGCTGATCAGCGCCGAGCCCAGGTTGCTGGTGTGGCCCTCGCCGAGGCCGAAGGAATCCAGGATGGCGGGGCCGAAGGTGTACAGGGCGAACATCGGCGTGATCTGGCACATGTAGAACAGCCCGCAGAACAACGTCCGCCGCAGATAGGTGCCTTCGAACAGGTCACGGATCTGGTTTTTCTCCACGGACTGCTCGGCGGCCGAGGCCACGAGCAGCTCGTCGATGGGGATGGTGCGCCCGAGGGCCCGTTGGATCGCCTTCTGGGCATCGGCGGTGCGGCCCTTGTTCACCAGCCACAGCGGGGACTCGGGGGTGCCGACGCGCAGCAGCAGGATCACGGCGCTCAGTACGGCGCCGGAGGCGAGCATCCACCGCCAGGTACCGTCGCCGCCGATCTCGGCCATGACGTAGCCGACCACGTAGGCGGCCGCCGCACCGACGTACCAGGAGAGGGTGAGGATGCCGAGCAGTCGGCCCCGGTGCCGGTTGGGCACCCATTCGGCCAGCAGGGACGTCGCGATCGGGTAGTCGGCGCCGATGGCCATGCCGAGTACGAAGCGCAGCACGACGAACTGCCAGGTTTCGGTGGCGAACACCGACAGCAGCGATCCGCCCACCAGGACCGCCAGGTCGACGGTGTACATCGCCTCACGGCCGAGTTTGTCGGTGACGGCCCCGAAGAACAGGCCTCCGACGAAGATGCCGACCAGGGCGGCGGCGCCGATGAGGCTCTCGTCCCCCGTGGTCAGCTGGAGCTCGTTGCTCATGCCGACCAGCGCGACGCCGATGATGCTGAGCAGGTAGCCGTCCAGGAAGGGGCCACCGGCGCAGGCCCAGGTGAGTTTTCGGTGGAACCCGCTCAGTGGCGCCTCGTCGATGGCGGGGATGGACATCTGACCTCCCGGGATGGGGGACGGTGGATTGCGTCGCCGCGGGGCGCTCGGGCCGGTCGGGGCCCGGAGGACGGGGTGCTCATCGCGCGTCGGACAGCTGCGGCTGGAGAGGCTCCCGCGCGGGCGCGGCGGCGGTGCGTTCGGCGGTTTCGACGACGTTGGCGAGCAGCATGGCCCGGGTCATGGGGCCGACACCGCCCGGCATGGGGGCGACCCATCCGGCGGCCTTGGCGACGTCCGGGTGGACGTCGCCGAGCAGGCCGTCTTCCGTGCGGGTGATGCCGACGTCGAGGACGGCGGCGCCGGGCCGGATCATGTCCGCGGTGACGATTCCGGGGGAACCGGCGGCCGCGACGACGATGTCCGCGTCGCGTACGTGCCAGGCCATGCCCGTGGTTCCGGTGTGGCACAGCGTCACGGTCGCGTTCTCGGACCTGCGGGTGAGCAGCAGTCCGAGGGGGCGGCCGACGGTGACGCCGCGGCCGATGACGCAGACCCGGGCCCCGGCCAGGGGCACGTCGTGGCGGCGCAGCAGTTCGACGACGCCGCGTGGGGTGCAGGGCAGGGGGCCGTCGACGCCGAGCACGAGCCGGCCGAGGTTGGCCGGGTGCAGTCCGTCGGCGTCCTTGGCGGGGTCCATGCGAGCGAGGACGGCGCCGGTGTCGAGGCCGCGGGGCAGCGGGAGCTGCACGATGTAGCCGGTGCAGGCGGGGTCGGCGTTGAGTTCGTCGACGACGGCCTCGACCTGCGCTTGCGTGGCGTCGGCGGGGAGTTCGCGGCGGATCGAGGCGATGCCGACCTGGGCGCAGTCGCGGTGTTTTCCGGCGACGTAGGCGTGGCTTCCGGGGTCGTCGCCGACGAGCAGTGTGCCGAGGCCGGGCGCCGCGCCCCGTGCGGTGAGGACGGCGACGCGGGCGGTGAGTTCGGTGCGGATCTCGGCGGCGGTGCGGCGTCCGTCGAGGACGTGTGCGCTCATGGGGTTCCTCTTCCTTAAGCGCGCAGGCGCTGCATGGACGGGTCGAACAGGGGTTCCTGGGCGACGGTCGCGGGGATCCGCCGGCCGAAGTAGCCGATGTGCAGGGTCCGGCCGGGGGTGGCGAGTTCGGCGGGGAGCCAGGCGTAGGCGATGCCCTTGCCGATGGTGTAGCCGAAGGCGGCGCTGGTGACGTAGCCGACCGGGCGGTCGCCGTCGTACACGGGCTCCTTGCCCATGACGACGGACCCCGGGTCGTCGATGGTCAGGCAGGTGAGCCGCCGGGCCACGGATTCCGCGCGCCGCTCCAGCGCGGCCTTTCCGATGAAGTCGTCCTTGTCGCGCTTCACGGCGAAGCCGACCCCGGCCTCGTACGGGTCGTGCTCGTAGGTCATGTCGGTGCCGAAGGAGCGGTAGCCCTTCTCCAGGCGGAGGCTGTTGAACGCGCCGCGCCCGGCGGCGATCATCCCGTGTTCCCGGCCCGCCTCCCAGAGGGTGTCCCAGAGCTTGGTGCCCATGTCGGCGGTGGTGTACAGCTCCCAGCCCAGTTCGCCGACGTAGCTCAGCCGCATGGCGGTGACGGGGACGGCGCCGATGTGGGCGCGCCGGGCCCGGAAGAACTTCAGGCCCTGGTGGGAGAAGTCCTGGTCGGCCAGGGGTTGCAGGACCTCGCGCGCCTTCGGGCCCCACAGGCCGATGCAGCAGGTGCCGGCGGTGACGTCGCGGACCTGCACCGACCCGTCCTCGGGCAGGTGGCGGGGGAACCAGTCGAGGTCGAGGTTGCCGTTGGCGCCGACCTGGAAGTGGTCGCGCCCCAGGCGGGCGACGGTCACGTCGCTGCGGATGCCGCCGTCGTGGTCGAGCGTGAGGGTGTAGGTGACGGAGCCGACGGACTTGTCGACGTTGCCCGTGGTGAGGTGCTGGAGGAAGGCGGCGGCCCCGCGACCGGTGACCTCCAGGCGTTTGAGGGCCGTCATGTCGTACATCGCGACGTTCTCCCGCGTGGCCTGCGCCTCGGCGCCGACGATCGGCGACCAGTGGCGGGCCGCCCAGTCGCCCGGCACGGGGATGTTCCGCCCCGCCACCAGGGCGCCGTTGGCCTCGTACCACTGGGGCCGCTCCCAGCCGTTCGCCTCCAGGAAGACGGCGCCCAGGTCCCGCTGGCGGGGGTGGAAGGGGCTGGTGCGCAGGGGCCTGGGCGCGCCGGGCGGCTGGAGGGGGTGGAGGATGTCGTACACCTCGGCGAAGTTCTGGCAGCCGCGGGCCGTGACGTACTCCGGGGCGAGCTGGTGGGGCTCGAAGCGGTTGACGTCGCACTCGTGCAGGTCGAACGACGAGCAGTGGCCGTCGACGAGCCATTCGGCCATGGCGCGGCCGACGCCCGCGGAGTGGGTGACCCATACGGCCTCGGCGACCCAGAAGCCCTTCACGTCCGGGGACTGGCCGAGCAGGGGCAGTCCGTCGGTGGTGAAGGAGAACAGGCCGTTGATGCCCTCCTCGACGTCGGCCTCCTTCGTCGCGGGCAGCAGGGCCTGGGTCTCGGTCCACGCCTCGGCGAAGTCGTCCTCGGTGAAGCGCAGGACGGAGGGCATCTCCTCGGCGGCGTCCACGGAGAGGATGTCGTCCGCGTCGATGGGCATGGGCCGGTGTCCGTAGGAGCCGATGCCGAGCCGGTCGAAGCGGTCGCGGTAGTACAGATCCGCGTCCTGGTGGCGCAGGATCGGGCGGATGGCTTCCCGGTCCTGCCCGGCGAGGGCGGGCACCGGGCCGGTCCAGGCCAGTTGGTGGGCCAGCGGGGTCAGCGGGAGGTTCATGCCGACCATGCGGGCCACCTTGGGTCCCCAAATCCCGGCGCAGCACACGACGATGTCGGCGGGGATCTCGCCGTGGTCGGTGAGGACGGCCGTCACCCGGTCGTCGTCATCGGTGCGGATGCCGAGGACCTCGTGGCGGCCGAGGGTGCGTACGCCGCGGGCGCGGGCGGCGCGGAGCTGCGCCTCGACCGCGAGGACGGCCTTGGCCAGGCCGTCGGTGGGGATGTGCAGTCCGCCGAGCACGCGCTCGCGCGCCACCAGCGGGTGCAGCTCGACGCAGCTCTCGGGGCCGATCACCCGGGCCTCGATGCCCCACGAGGCGAGCCAGCCCTGCCGTCGGTGGAGCTCGTCCAGGCGCTCGGGGGTGGTGGCGACCTCCAGGCCGCCGACCTCCAGGAAGCAGGGCTGTCCGTCGAGGTCGAGGGAGCGGAACTTCTCGACCGTGTAGCGGGCCAGCTCGGTCATGGTCTTCGAAGAGTTGGTCTGGAACACCAGGCCGGGCGCGTGGGACGTCGACCCGCCGGTGGCGGGCAGCGGGCCCTGGTCCACGACCGTCACGTCGGTCCAGCCTCGGGAGGACACTTCGTCCGCCAGCGCCGCCCCCACGACGCCCGCGCCGATGATGACCACTCGCGGTCCCGCCATCACAAACCTCCAGTTGCGGTCAGCGCAACGTGCCTCGCATTGCGCAACTCACAGTGCAGGGGGCCCAGGGGGCTGTCAAGGGTCGGATCAGGGAGACGGCCGGCCCGCAAAAGCCCCCTTGACCGCTCGGCCACCGCACTGGAGCATGTTGCGCATCACTCACCATGTTGCGCCATACGCACCACGATGGAGGTTGCCATGTCTCCTCGACCGCAGCCCGGCCGCGAGTTCGTCCTCACCCTTTCGTGCCCGGACCGGGCCGGCCTCGTCCACGCCGTGGCCACCTATCTCGTCAGCCACTCCGGCAACATCCTGGAGAGCCAGCAGTTCGACGACCGGCGGCAGGACCGCTTCTTCATGCGGGTGCACTTCGACGTCCTGGACCCGGAGATCTCCCTGGCGGAGCTGCGGACCGGTTTCGGGCCGGTGGCCGAGGCCCACCGGATCACCTGGCAGCTGCACGACGCGTCGACCCCGACCCGCACGCTGATCATGGTGTCGAAGTTCGGCCACTGCCTGAACGACCTGCTCTTCCGCAAGTCCACGGGCGCCCTCAAGGTCGACATCCCGGCGATCGTCTCCAACCACCGCACCTTCGAGCCGCTGGCCCGGAACTACGGCATCCCCTTCCACCACATCCCGGTGACCCCGGAGACGAAGCACGAGGCGGAGGCGCGGCTGCTGCGCCTCGTGGACGAGTTGGACGTCGACCTCGTGGTCCTCGCCCGTTACATGCAGATCCTCTCCGACGACCTGTGCAAGCAGCTCGACGGCCGGGCGATCAACATCCACCACTCGTTCCTGCCGAGTTTCAAGGGCGCGCGGCCGTACGTGCAGGCGCACGAGCGCGGCGTGAAGCTCGTGGGGGCCACCGCCCACTACGTCACGTCCGACCTCGACGAAGGCCCGATCATCGAGCAGGACGTCGTCCGCGTGGACCACTCGCGCGCCCCGGACGAGCTGGTCACCATGGGCCGCGACGTCGAGGCCCAGGTGCTCGCCCGCGCCGTGGAGTGGCACAGCGAGAGCCGGGTACTGGTCAACGGCAACCGTACGGTCGTCTTCCGCTGACGGCCGCCCGCGGCGGGTCCTGACCGGCGGGACCCCGTTCACCTGCACGTATAGTTGCGTTATGGGCAACTACACGGCAGATGGTGGAACAACAGGTCCCCCCGGGACCGGGGTGCAGTCCGTCGACCGTGCCGTCAGCGTCATGGAGATCCTCGCCCAGCGCGGCGAGGCGGGCGTGAGCGAGGTCGCCGCCGAGATCGAGGTGCATAAGTCGACCGCGTTCCGCCTGCTCGGGGCGCTGGAGGCCCGCGGTCTGGTCGAGCAGGCGGCCGAGCGGGGCAAGTACCGGCTCGGCTTCGGGATCGTGCGCCTGGCGGGCTCGGTCATGGGCCGCCTCGACATCACCCAGCAGGGACGCCCGGTGTGCGAGCGGCTGGCCGAGGAGATCGGCGAGACCGTCAACATCGCCGTCCTGCGCGAGCACTACGCGGTCAACCTCTACCAGGTGCGCGGCCCGGGCGCCGTCGGCACCCACCGGTGGGTCGGGCAGCTCACCCCGCTGCACGCCACGTCCAGCGGCAAGATCCTGCTGGCCCACCTGTCCGCGAAGGAGCGCGCCGCGGCGCTCAAGGCGTCCGGGATGGAGAAGCTGACGCCGCGCACCCTGACCGCCAAGACCAAGCTGGAGAAGAACCTCACCGAGACGCGGAAGCGCGGGTACGCGGTAACGCTGGAGGAACTCGAGATCGGACTGCACGCCATGGCGGCCCCGATCCGGTCGGGCGACGGCGAGGTCATCGCCGCGCTCAGCGCCTCCGGCCCCGCCTACCGGTTCACCGAGGAGCGCATCCCCGAACTCGCTCCCGTGCTGGTCAAGGGTGCCGAGGAGATCAGCCACCGGATGGGCTACGCGGGCTGAGCCCCACCCGGCCCGGAGCGCGGGCCGGTGGCGCCTGAACGTCGGGGGCCGGTCGGCCGCGCTCCGCTACGCGCCGAGGCGGGTCTGGAGCCAGGTGTGGAAGGCGCCGATGTGGTGCTCGCTGGGCACCAGGACACCGCCCTTGATGTACGCCCGCGACTCCATCCCCGGCTGCGTACGCTCGCACGCGTCGAAGTCCTGCTGATTCACCCGGTGGAACAGCTCCACCGAACGCCCCACATCCGCACCGCTGTCGACCACATGCGGAAGGTAGAGCCAGTCGCACTCCACGACCGTGCGGTCGGCCGCCATCGGATACATCCGGTGGAAGATCACGTGGTCCGGCACGAGGTTGATGAACACCTGCGGCCTGACCGTCATCGCGTAATAGCGACGGTCCTGCCCCTCGGCCACCGTCGGAATCCGGTCCAGCCCCTCCGAGCCGTCGACCGTGAAGCCCTGGGCCTCTTCCCCGAACTCCGCGCCATGGCCCACGTAGTACTGCGCCGCGAAACCATCCGCGAACTCCGGCAGCACCTCCGTCAGCTCCGGATGGATCGTCGCGCAGTGGTAGCACTCCATGAAGTTCTCGATGATCAGCTTCCAGTTGGCCTGTACGTCGTAGGTGATACGCCGCCCCAGCCGCAGCCCGTCGATCCCGTAATTCCCGATCGCCTCGGCATCCCCCAGCCGCTCGGCCACCACGCCGATCACGTCCTCCTCGAACGAGGGAGGATCGTCGGCCAGGCACACCCACACGTACCCCAGCCACTCCCGGACGTGGACCTTGACCAGCCCGAATGCGACCCGGTCGACATCCGGCATCGACGTCAGGTTCGGCGCCGCCACCAGCTTCCCGTCCAGACCGTAGGTCCAGGCGTGATACGGACACTGAAACGCCCGCTTCACCTCACCCGACTCCTGCGTGCACAGCCTCGCGCCACGGTGCCGACAGATGTTCAAGAACGCCTTCACCGAACCGTCCCGGGCGCGGGAGACCAGCACGCTCTCCCGCCCCACCTGACAGGTACGGAAACTCCCCGGCTTGTCCAGCTCCGCGGCACGGGCCACGCAGAACCACATGGCCTCGAAGATCCGCTCCTGCTCCGCCGCGAAGATCTCGGGATCGGTGTAGAACTCCCCCGACAGCGTGGAGACCAGGCTCGGGGACGCACTGGTGGTGGTCATCGATGTCACCTCAGGAGATGTCAGGCGCACACGCGACCGGCGCCGGGCCGTCGTCGGGCGTCGTGCGTCGGGGCGCCATCGACGGTTCGCGATGACGCGTTCCTTATTGTGCAACATGGAGCGCATCGCGCAACAGAGTCTGAGGGCGCGGGCCTGGCCGCCGTCGCTGTCAGCGGCCTTCGACGAGGGGGGTCAGGCCGTCGAGGAGGGCCGACAGGCCGGAGGCGAACAGATCGTCGAGGCGCAGGTCATAGCCACCGGTGCCGTCGGTGCCAGCAGTAAAGGATCCGACCACCCTGGCGAAGGTCGGGAAGCGGCCGGATTCCACCAGCTCCCGGAGGGCGGGTGCCCGGCTGTCCATCCACTCATCTTCCGACTGGCCGGTGGAGGCTTCGGCGTGCGCCTCCCACTCCAGGTTCACCGCCAGGCCCTGGACATGGCTGTAGATCAGTACGTGGATGTCGAACAGCGTGGTCGGATCGAGACCGTGGCCGTCGAGGGCACTGAGCATCCATTCGCCGTGGGCAATCAGGTTGGGCACCATCAACGGGCGGGTGAGGGAGCCGAGCTGGGCCAGCCACGGGTGCCTGCGGTACAGGGCCCAGAGGGTGCGCGCACCCAGCTCGATGCGTGGCCGCCACCCTTCGGGTGCGTCGGCGAGGTAGGTCTCCTCGCCGAATGCGGCATCGGCCATGAGGAGGACGAGATCGTCCTTGCTGGGCACGTATCGGTAGGGCGACATGGTGGCGACGCCGAGCCGGGCCGCGACACCGCGCATGGAGAGAGCCGGGAGCCCTTCGGCATCGGCGATGGCGATGGCGGTACGGACGATCCGGTCGAGGGTCAGCTCCTGCTCCGGGGCCGGGGCGGGCGACACGGGTTTGCGGGGCGGCGTGACGGGAGCGGTTCCGGCGACGACGGTGCCGGTCCGGGGGCGAGTCTCGACCAGTCCCTCGAGGCGCAGGGTGGTCAGGGCCTTGGTGGCGGTGGCGAGCGCGACGCCGTACTCCCTGGCGATCTGGCGGGTCGAGGGGACCCGGTCCCCGGGGGCGAGTTCGCCGTCGCTGACGCGTTGGCGGATCTCGGCGACGATGCGCAGGTAGGGCGGCTGCCCGGATGCGTCCGTGTGCTTCGTCACGTCCTGCCACCTTTCGGTTCTGTACTAGTGCAGAGGTTATCAGCGAGGACGCCGAGGGAGGGGTAACTGCCCTAGTACAGGGCGCGCATTGGGCCTGTTGAAGCCGCCTGCGCGTACGGCATACGTTCACTGCACGTACAGCGTATCGGAGGCATCCCATGAAGACCGTCCTCATCTCCGGCGGCGGCATCGCCGGACCCGTACTCGCCCACTGGCTTCACCGCCACGGCTTCGAGACCACCGTCGTCGAACGCGCCCCGGGCCCCCGCCCCGGCGGCCAGGCGGTGGACATCCGCGGCGTCGCACTCGACGTCGTCGAGCGGATGGGTCTCCTGGAACAGGCGCAACGCGTGCGCACCCGGATGCGCGGCATGTCGATCCTCGACCCCGACGGCCACGAAATCGATCGCTCCACCGAGGTGGCCTTCAGCAGCGGCCGCCTCGACAGCGATGACATCGAGCTGCTGCGCGATGACCTCGTACGGATGGTGCACGAGCACACGCGCGCGGAGGTCGAGTACCTCTTCGGCGACAGCATCACCGCGCTCGATGAGGACACGAACGGCGTGCGCGTCGACTTCGCCCACGGGGCGTCCCGCACGTTCGACCTCGTGGTCGGGGCCGACGGCCTGCACTCGACCGTTCGGCGCCTGGCCTTCGGCCCCGAGGACCGTTTCGCCCATCACCTGGGCAGCTATCTCTCCGTGTTCGGCGCGGACAACTTCCTCGCCCTGGACCACTGGCAGATATGGCTCCGGGACGGCGACGTGGGCTTCGGCATCATGCCCGTCCGCGACAACACCGAACTCAGGATCGCCTTCGGCTTCCAGTCACCCCCTCTCCCCCACGACCGCCGCGACAGCGGCACCCTTCGCCGACTCATCGTCGACAAGCTCGCCTCCCTGAGATGGGAAGGGTCCCGCCTGGCCGCGGCGGCAGAGAAAGCGCCCGACTTCTACTGCGACGCCATGGCCCAGACCCGGATGGATCACTGGTCGCGGGGCAGGGTGGCCCTTCTCGGCGACGCCGGTTACTGCCCCTCCCCGCTCTCGGGGCAGGGCACCAGCCTGGCTCTCGTGGGTGCCTACGTGCTGGCCGACTGCCTCGCCCGGGCGGACGGCGACCATCACGTGGCGTACTCCCGCTACGAGCAGCGGATGCGCGCCTTCGTCGACGTCAACCAGGCCCTGGCCACGGAGAATCCCGGCGGGCCCGCGACCGAGGCCTCCGTCGCGCACGCCAAGAACGCGCTCTCGCTGGACGGCTGATTGCCACGGTGTCTCGTTGCGAGCTCCCCGGCCACCAGCTCGGGTGGATATCCCCACCCAGGATCTTTCGGGCCCGCCGGTGGACCGCGCGCTTCGTCTTGCCGAAGATCCTGGAACAGGCCAAGGCCCACGCCCCGGGGCGGCCTCGTAGACTTGCCGCGTGGCATTCATGAGCGTCCCGCACTACTGCTTCCTGTGATCGGAAGTCCTTGAGGGCGATGCCGGACGGCGTCGCCCTCCTCGGTGTGCCCGCTGCGTGAACCACGTTCCCCGTGCTGCCCGTAAAGGGCGGCCGGACGTGGGGCGTTCCGTTCCCTTTCCTTTATGACGGCGCCCTTCCGCGCGCGTGCGGGCACGGTCCCTTCCCTTCACCGTGTGCCAGGAGTGCCTCATGCCCGCGTTGCTTCGCCCCGCCCTCGAACCGTTCCTCGACCTGTTGCGCTGCCCGACCTGCCATGCCCGCCTCCACCCCGATCGCGGCGCGCTGCGCTGCCCGGCGGGTCACACCTACGACATCGCCCGCCACGGCTACGTCAGCCTGTTGACGGGCAACCGCGCCACCAGCGGCGACGACGCGCCCATGGCGCGGGCTCGGGCCCGGTTCCTGGCCACCGGCGGCTATGCGCCCATCCGCCGGGCCGTGGCCCGTCTGGCGTCCGACGACATGCCCGAGGAGGCCACGGTCGTGGACGTGGGGTGCGGCACGGGCTACTACCTGGCGGGCGCACTCGACCAGTTGCCGGGCGCCCGTGGTCTGGGGCTGGACACCTCGGTGCGCGCGCTGCGTTCGGCTGCCCGAGCCCATGCACGAGCGGCGGCGGCGACCTGGGACGTCTTCCGTCCCTTCCCGCTGGCCGACGGGGTGGCGGACGTCGTGCTGGATGTGTTCGCCCCGCGCAACCCTTCCGAGTTCCGCCGAGTGCTGCGCCCGGCAGGCCGGTTGGTCGTCGTACGTCCCACCGGCCGCCACCTGGCCGAGCTGCGCGGGTTGCCCGCGATGGTCTCGATCGATCCGGCCAAGGAACAGCGTCTGCACCGAGCGCTGGCCCCCTGCTTCGAGGCCACGGTCACGGAACGCGTCGAGTACGCCCTGCCCCTGACCGAGCAGGAGGCGCTCGACCTGGTGGGGATGACACCGAGCGCACGCCACGGGGCCCCGGCGGACCTGGCCGACAGCGGTTGTCTGCCCGGCCAGGTCACCGTCTCCGTGCTGGCCACCGCCTTCCGGGCCCGGTGACCGCGGGCGGACGGAGGCCTGCTCGGTAGCCTGTTCGGATGGACTGGGAGGAACGGTCGGTCGGTGCGGTCGTGGGCTCGGCGGTGGGTGATGCGCTGGGAGGCCCGTTCGAGTTCGGCCCCGAGGGGGCGTTCTCCGCCCGGTTCCCGGTGCCGGGGATCGGCGGCGAGATGTGCGGAGGAGGCGGCTGGGATCCGGGTGAGGCGACGGACGACACGCAGATGGCGGTCCTCGTCGCGGAGTCGTTGATCGAGCGGGGCGGGCTGGATCTGCCGGACATCTTCGCCCGCTTTCAGCGATGGGCCGTGTCCGAGCCGAAGGACATCGGTTTGCAGACCGAAGACGTGCTCACCAACGGCATGCCCTGGGACCTGGCCGCCGCCATCCACTTCCAGGTCAACCTGCGGGCGGCGGGCAATGGATCGCTGATGCGGGCATCCACGTCAGCGGTCCACTTCGCCCGCCACGGACGGCAGGCCACCATGGACGCGGCACGGCGCATCGCCGCCCTCACCCACGGCGACCGCGCCGCCTGGGAAGGCACCGCTGTCTTCCACGAACTCGTACGGCTCGCGCTCCACGGCGCCGATCCTCTCGCCGCGCTCCCGGAGATCGTGGACCTGGTGCACCCCGGGCACCGGGACCGGTACGCGGCCGTCCTCGCCTCCGACTGGCATCCCGACCAGGCCACCGAGGTCAACGGCGCTGTCTGGCCCTGCCTGGGCTCCGCCGTATGGGCGCTTCGCACCACCGGCACGTTCGAGGAGGCGGTACGGGCGGCGATCGACCTCGGCGGCGACACCGACACCGTCGCCGCGGTCACCGGTGGCCTCGCCGGTGCCTGCTACGGGCGCGACGCCATTCCGGCCCGCTGGACCGGGCCACTCCACGTTCCGCTGCCGGGCTTCGGCCGGGTGCTGCGGCTCCCGGATCTGCTCGATCTCGTCCGTCGTCTCGTGACCTGACCCGCGGCCCAGCGGGATGCACAGGCTGCCATGATGGCCCTTCATGGACGTAGTGATCACGCAGGCCGAGACAGCCGACATCCACCGGGTGCTGGAGCAGCACTCCCGGTACTGGGGTGAGCGAGATCTTCGCAAGCTCCACCTCGTGGCCCTGGTGCACGAGTTCCCGTCAACGTGCCTGGTGGCCCGGGCCGATGACGGCATCCGCGGGTATCTCCTCGGTTTCGTCACGCCCACCGGGACGGGATATGTGCACCTGATCGCCACGCGGGACGATGCCCGGGGCACTGGACTCGGGCGGCGTCTTTGGGGGGCGTTCACGGATGCCGCGCGTCAGCAGGGCGCACAACGGCTGAAGGCGATCACGTCCGTGCAGAACACCGGCTCGATCGCCTTCCACCGCAGCCTCGGATTCACCGCACAGATCGCCGAGGATTACGACGGTCCCGGCCGCCCCATGGTGCTCTTCGACCGGCTCCTGCCGGCGGAGGGCGCGGCCTGGTAAGACGGGGGGCGGGACGGCGCGCGCCGTCCCGCCAGGTGGTATCGCTCTATACGTTCGGGACGCGCAGCTTGTCCCAGCTCTTCTTGCCCGGGATGCCGTCGGCGTCATCGCCCGAGTAGCCGAGCTTCCGCTGCCACGCCGCGTACGACTTCTTGTCGGCGTTTGTCCACTCCGGGCCCGGGCCCTCCTCGTAGTGGTCACAGCCCTCGGCGACGAGACGCTTCCCCATCGCGGTGATGATCTTGCTCTCCCTGCCGTTGCGGAAGAAGTCGGCGCCCGGGAAGGGCTCGTACGACGCCGGGGGCTTCGGCTTGGTCTCGGTGGCGCCATCGGGCTTCTTGGCGAGCCGCTTGCCGATGCGCGTGCGCATGGAGCTCATCGTGAAGCCCCGGGGGTCCACCTTGCCCGGCTGCCACTCCAGGTGGCCGATCACGGACCGCTCGCTCCAGCCGTGGGCGCGGCAAATGGCGGCGGACACCTTCTCGATGGCCAGCTTCTGCGNATGGCGGCGGACACCTTCTCGATGGCCAGCTTCTGCGCCTCCGGCCACGGGTCCTCGCCGTCGCCGAGGTTGACGCATTCGAAGCCGTAGAAGCGGGCGTTGCCGTCCTTGTCGGCCTCGTTGTCGCTCGGCAGCCTGGTCTCGTTGATCACCGCGTTCAGGACGTCGTTGTCGCCCATACCCGCGTGGTTGGCGCGGCCGTTGCCGACGAGGTGGACCTCGCCCTTCTTGTCGATGACGCCGTGGCACAGCGGTCCGGGCAGCGAGGCGTGGCCCTCGTAGCAGAGTTCGACGGAGCTGGCGGTGCCCGAGGTGACGGTGTGGTGGATCATGACGCCGTTCACCGGACCCCAGGCGCCCTTGGAGTTGCGGTTGTGCGAGCGCCAGTTGCGGACTTCGTGGACGGTCAGACCCTCGTCGCGCAGGGCCTTCAGAAGTCTGTCGGCGCTCAGGGGTGTTGCCATAGGGAGTGCTCCTTCGGTGCCGCTTGGTATGTGTCTATATACGGATGCCCGGATGGCATGACTCAGTTGCGGTCGGTGTGCGGTGCACCAACTGCCGTACGGGCGTGCGATTTCGGCCTTGGAGTTGGACATGGCGTGCGCAGCGCGGCCTGTTCGGTCCGGCCGGTGCGCGGGGGATGTCGGTAGCATCGCGGTGAACCGACAGTGGCCGGCCAGCCAGTCCGTGAAGGAGTGCCGACGTGCGACTCAGCCCGCGAACCGTGCGTGAGATCGATTCGCCGATGGGTGCGACGTACGCCCTGCTGGCGGGCCGCAGTGGTGAGCGTGCGCTGCTCGATCTGGCCCAGGCGGCGCCGAGCTACCCGGCCGCCGCCGGGATGATCGAGCACGTCGCCGCGGTCGCGCACGAGCCGAACGGCGCGGCCTACGTGCCTGCTCCCGGGCTGCCCCGGCTGCGGGAGGCCTTCGCCGCCGATCTCAGCCACGGGTACGGGTCCCCGGTGGGGGCCGACCAGATGGTCGTCACCGCGGGGTGCAACCAGGCGTTCTGCCTCGTCGCCCAGGCGCTCACCGAGCCGGGTGACGAGGTCATCGAAGTCCTGCCGTACTACTTCAACTACGACATGTGGCTGCGCATGAACGGCGTCGTGCCGCGCTATCTGGAGCCCGGGCCCGACCTCGTGCCCACCCCGGAGGCGGCCGAGGCTCTCATCACGCCGCGCACCCGGGCGATCGTGCTGGTCACCCCGGGCAATCCGAGTGGGGTCACCCTTCCGCCGGAGGTGCTCGCGGGTTTCTACGAGGTGGCGAAGCGGCACGACATCGCCCTGGTCCTGGACGAGACCTACCGCTCGTTCCGCGACACCGAGCAGCCGGCGCACCGGCTGTTCGCCGAGCCGGACTGGGCGGGGACCCTGGTGAGCCTGCACAGCTTCTCCAAGGACCTCGCCATTCCCGGCTACCGGGTGGGCGCGGTCGTCGCTTCGCCGGAACTGAGCCGCGAGGTGATGAAGTTGCTCGACTGCGTGGCGATCTGCCCTCCGCGCGTCGGGCAGGAGGCCGCCTGGGCCGGGCTGACCTCGGCCCGGGAGTGGCGCCGTGAGCGGGCGAACGAGGTCACGGAGAAGCGGCGTTGGCTGGAGACCGTGATGGCCGACCGGCCGGGCGGTTTCGAGCTGCTGAGCTGCGGAGGGTTTTTCGGCTGGGTCCGCCACCCCTTCGCGGGGCGCGGCACCGACGAGGTCGTGCGCGACCTCGTCACCCGCTACGACACGCTCGTCATCCCGGGCACCGCCTTCCTGCCCGACGACCGCCAGGTGTTCCGGGTCAGCTTCGGCAACGTCGACCGGGCCGGGCTCACCGAGTTCGCCGGGCGGCTCCGGCTGATGGCCAAGGATGTCCTCGGCTGACGCTGACCCCGGTCAGCCGGTCAGGTCGTCTCCAGGTCGCTGGTGTGGGTCTCCTTCAGGAACCACACGCACAGCGCGGAGGCCAGGGCGACCACCACGATGTAGCCGGACACCGGCACCGAGGAGCCGGTGGAGGCGACGAGCTGGGTGGCGAGGAGGGGCGTGATGCCACCGCCGACGATGCCGCTCGCGTTGTAGGCCACGGACGCGCCGGTGTAGCGGTAGCGGGTGGCGAACATCTCGGGGAGGAACGCGCCCATCGGGCCGTACAGCGCGGCGAAGGCGAGCATCCCGACGGCCATGGCGAGCCCGATGAGCAGGGGCTCACCGGTGTTGATCAGGGCGAACATGGGGTACGCCCACACCGCGGCCAGTACCCCCGCGCTCAGGCAGACGTTGCGACGGCCGACCCGGTCGGAGAGGACGGCCAGCAGCGGAGTGGCAATGCCCAGGACGAGCGCCGCGGCCATCGCGCACAGCAGCAGCATGTCCTTGTCGAGGTCCAGCACGGTGGTGCCGTAGGAGAGCGCGAAGGTCGTGATGGTGTAGAAGAGCGTGTGCGCGAGGATGAACGCGCAGGTCGCCAGGGCCAGGGTGGTGCCCTGACGGCGGACCACCTCGACGATGGGTGCCTTGGCCCGCTCGTGCTGTTCCAGCGCCTTCCGGAACACCGGTGTTTCGGCGATCCGCATCCGGATGTAGAAGCCGACCACCACCAGCGCCGCGCTGGCGAGGAACGGGATCCGCCACCCCCAGGACTCGAACGCCGCGTCGTCCATCACCCGGCCCAGCAGCAGGAACGAACCGCCCGCGGCGATGAAGCCGATGGCGGGGCCCATCTGCGGGAAGCTCGACCACAACCCCCGCTTGTCCCGGGGCGCGTACTCGGTGGCCAGCAGCACCGCGCCGCCCCACTCGCCGCCCAGCCCCACGCCTTGCAGGAACCTGCACAGGACCAGCAGGACCGGTGCCGCGATGCCGACGTCCCGGTAGGTGGGCAGCAGCCCGATGGCGACCGTTCCCGTGCCCATGACGAGGAGGGAGGTGACCAGCATCGTCTTGCGGCCGGTGCGGTCGCCGAAGTGTCCGAAGATGACTGCGCCGATCGGGCGGGCGACGAAGCCGACACCGAAGGTGGCGAACGCGGCCAGGGTGCCCGCGAGCGCGGAGAAGGTGGGGAAGAACAGCTTGCCGAGGACGAGCGCGGCGGCGGTCCCGTAGATGTAGAAGTCGTAGAACTCGATGGCCGTTCCGACGAAACTGGCCACCGCGATCCGTGTGGTGGACACCGTACGGACGGCGGGCGGGGCGATGGTGGACATGGCGGCGGCTCCTGGGTGACCTTGGACTGCGGTCGGAGTATGGGGCGCGGCGGCGGGGCACGCCACCGTTGCCTGTCGGGAATCGGCCGGGTGCTTTCCTCGCTTTGTCGAAATCCGTCGGCGCGGACGTTCGTTTGCCGGACCTGGCGCGTGGCTCAGCGCATCAGCGCGTGGAGGCGGAGCCCGAGGTGGAGCGTGAGCCGGTTGTCGCCGTCGGCCAGGTCGAGCCCGGTGAGTTCGGTGATCCGCTGGAGCCGGTAGTAGAGCGATGTGCGGTGGAGGTGGAGGGCGTGTGCGGTGCGCGGGGCCGAACCTCCGTGGTCGAGGTAGGCGGTGAGGGTTTCGGTGAGGCGGCCCGACGGGTCCTGCGCGAGGAGGGTGCGCAGCGGTGCGGGCAGCAGCGCGGGGGTCAGGCGGTCCGGCGGGAGCAGCGACAGGGGTGCCAGCGCGCCGAGTTGTTCCCAGTGGACGATGCCGTCGCCGCCGGGCCGCGCACCGGCCGCCCGTGCGGCACCGGTGGCCTGCTCGTACGACATCCACGCCGCTTCGGCGCCGCCGTCCGTGGTCTCGCCGACTCCCGCGACGCACTCCGCCGTTCCGGCCAGCACCGACCGTGCCTGTTCGAGGAGGGCCGAGGCGCGGGCGCGCAGCGACTCCTCCGGCAGGGGGCGGTCGGAGAAGGTCAGCAGCACGCCGTGCGGTCCGTTGAGGCAGAACTCGGTCCGCCACGTTCTGTCGGCCGCCACCCGCTCCAGCCCTGTACGCAGCGCCACCTCCACCGCTCCCCCGTGGTCGTCCGGTGGGTCACCGGCGACCGTTGCGACCGTGACGGTGGCGTAGCGGGACGACGGCAGCCATCCACCGCGGGCGAGCGCGTCCCGCCCGGTTTCGCGCACGGTGGCCGAGGGGTTCAGCAGTTGGCGCAGCGCTTCCTCGCGGGCCGTGCGTTCGGTGTCCCCGGCGGCGAAGTCCTGGTACATCAGGGGCGCGAGGGTGTGCGTGGCGGCGGTGACGGCGTCGATGCTGGAGGAGGGCAGGGAGCCGTCGGGGTCGATGACGACGAGCAGGCCCAGCAGGTGGTGCCGCCACCGGATCGGTGCGCACAGCCGGGCCCGCATGCCGAGGTCGGCGCGCGGCGGGATGACGCCGGGTGCGGTCCAGCGGTCGACGCCCTGGGCGAGGATGTGTCCGGCCGCGGCGCTCCCCGCGTCGCGCTGGAGCACGGCGCGCACCCGTACCCGGTCCTCGTCGCCGAAGTGGCGGCTGGCGCAGAGGATGTGAACGCGTGGATCGTTGACCGCGACGGAGCGGCCTATGCGCTCGGCCAAGTCGTCCACGACGTCCTGGAGTCGGCCTCCGGGCATCGCGCATCACCTCCCACGGGACGCTGCCACTGCCCAGAGCACCGCCAAGGACACTGCCAAGGGAAGATCATTACGCATGGGAGCTGCCAGGTGAAGGGTTATGACCTGGTGTTTTCTACAGATCGAGAATCGGGTAGGGCAGGTTTGCGACGGCCGTCGGTGGTCCGTACCCATCGCGGCGCGGCAGGATCGGGCCATGCGCAGGGGACGACGACTGGACGGCCGCACCGCGCTCGTCTTCGGGGCCGGTTCGAGCGGTGGCGGGGTGAGCAACGGCAAGGCGGCCGCGCTCGCGTTCGCCCGGGAGGGCGCGCGCGTCGCGGCGATCGACATCGACGGGGACCAGGCGCGGCGTACGGCCGAGGCGATCACGGCCGAGGGCGGTGAGGCGCTGCCCCTGACGGCCGATGTGACGGTCGAGGAGCAGGTGGCGGGCGCCGTCGTCGCGGCCGAGCGCGCCTTCGGCACGCCGACGGTGCTGCACAACAACGTGGGCGTGGCCCGCTTGGGCGGTGTCACCGAGCTGGACCTCGCCGAGTGGCGGTCCACCCTCGCGGTCAACGTGGACGGTGTCTTCCTGACCTGCAAGCACGTGCTGCCGCGGATGGTGGCGGCAGGTGGTGGCGCGGTCGTCAACGTGTCCTCGATCGCCGCGATACGCGACACCGGTTACCCGTACCCCGCGTACAGCGCTGCGAAGGCGGCCGTCAATCAGCTCACGGTCACCCTGGCGTTGCGCCACGCCGCCGAGGGCATCCGCGTGAACGCCGTCCTTCCGGGGCTGATCGACACCCCGCTGGTGGCCGGGCAGATCGTGGCCGGTGCCGACGACCCCGAGGCCGCACTCGCGGCCCGCCACGCGGCGAGCCCGACCGGACGCATGGGCAGCCCCTGGGATGTCGCGGCGGCCGCCGTCTTCCTCGCCTCCGACGAGGCGGGTTACGTCAACGGCGTGTGCCTGCCGGTGGACGGCGGTCTCACGGCGCGCTGCTGACCTCCGCTCCGGGGTGCGGGCAACCGCACCGGCATCTGCGGAACGGTCATGGCTGTGCGAGTATGGCCCGCCGAGTACGCCAGCTCCCCGGGAGACGGGACATGCGCGCATACTTGTCCCTGCTGAGCCGACCGCAAGTGGCCCGCCTCGCCGTCTCGGCGGTAGCGAGCCGTATCGCCGCGCCGATGCTCAGCCTGAGTCTGTTCCTGGCGGTGAACTCCTCCCTCGGCTCGTACGGTTCGGCCGCCGGGGTGCTCTCGCGGTACGCGGCGGCGCTGGCCGTGGCTGTTCCGGTGGCCGGGCGGCTCGTGGACCGGCTGCGGCCCCGCCGGGTCCTGGCCTGCTACCTGGTGGTGAACATGGCCGCCTACGCGGTGCTGCTGTGGGCCCTCACTCAGCACGCCTCCGTGGGAGTGCTGGTCGCGGGCGTGGCGGCGCTCGGCGCCACCACCCCGCGCGGGCCCTGTGGTGCGCTCCAGCTGGCCGGTGCTGGTGTCCGGGGAGCAGCTGAAGACGGCGTTCGCCCTCGACGCGGTGCTCAACGAGGTCATGTTCGTCTCCGGCCCCCTGATCGTCTCGGGCCTGATGCCTTTCGCCTCGCCGAACGCCGCGGTGGTGTTCGCGGCGTGCAGCACGACCGCCGGAGTGCTGCTGTTGCTGACGGTTTCCCTCCCGGCGCCGACGGGGGAACGTGCCGAGCGGCATTTCCTCGGCCCCCTGTCGCACGGGCAGGTCCGGGTGCTGCTCGGCATCGTCGTCTGCGACACCGTCGCGTACGGCGGAATGGTCGTGGCGATCGCGGCGCCGGCCGGTGGGGACGGCTCCGGCGGTTCGTCCGGTGTGCTCCTGAGCGTCCTGTCCCTGGGCGCGGTGATCAGTGCGCTGATCTACGGGGCGCGCGAGCGCAAGGGACGTCCGGGGCTCCAGCTCGCCCTGTACCACGCCGCCTCCGCGGCACTGCTCGTCATCAGCGCCCAGGTGTCCCATCTGGTGTGGGCCGGGCTGGTCCTGCTGCTGGTGGGCATGGTCGGCGGCCGCCGGGACACCCTGCACCAGGTCGTGCTGGGCGAGGCCGCGCCGGAGGAGTACCGCACCGAGGCGTTCGCCTGGATGAGCACCTTCATGTGGGGCGGTTACGCGCTCGGCTCGTCGCTCTCCGGTCAGCTGGTCGGCGCGGACGACGGCTCTCACACCTGGGCGTTCGCGGCCGCGGCAGCGGCGGCGGCACTGGCCGCGGTGGTGTCCCTGCTCGTGCGCCCGGCCCCGGCCACGACCGGCGTGGCGGAGCAGGCGTCCGCGGGCGAGGACCAGCGGGAAATCCTTTAGACGCGCGACATCTTGACACTCCGTCACCCATGCCTTCTCTTAATACCGCACAAAGTCGAACGCCCCCACACAGCACCGCACGGATGACGAGGAGTACGGGACATGACGTCACCCCACCCCAGACGCCGGGCCCTGGCCGCCGCTCTGGCGGCCGTCACGTTCACGATGGCCGCGCCGGTCGTGGCGCAGGCAGCCGCCCCCGCGAAGGCACCGAGCGCCACCCAACAGCGGTCGCCACAGGCCGCGTTGGCGACCATCACCTGGACGCTGCAAAAGGCCGGCAATCCCACCCCGGACCAGCAGGACGCGTACAACCGCATCACCGCGGCCATGAACGCCGCGGTGGCCCGCTACAACAACCTCAGCGACCTGGGCAAGAACATCACCGTGCAGTACGACCCGGGTGTTCCCACCGCGGACGGCAACATCAACGGGACCATCCGCTTCGGCAACCGCGCCTATATGACCGAGCGCACCGCACTGCACGAGATCGCGCACACGATAGGCGTCGGCACGAGCAGCCGTTGGGCGTCGCTCACCAGCGGCGGCACCTGGCGTGGCGCGGAGGCCACGAGGCTCGTCCGGCAGTACGACGGCGCCAGCGCCACGCTGTCCGCCGGGGGCGGCCACTTCTGGCCGTACGGCCTGAACTACGACAACGAGTTCTCCCAGACCGCCGCCGACCGGCACGTCAACATCGTCGCCGCGATGGTACGAGACGGCCTGTAGCGAACCCGGCGGCCCGTCATCCGGCGTGGCTGTAGTCGGGCAGAACCAGGCCGGTGTAGGCCTCGCGGAACTCGGCGCCCGTCAGCTCGGCGGGGTTGAGCAGGGCCGCGTTGCGGGCGTCGAGCGCTTCCCGGGTGCCGGGGATCGTGATGGCGGCGCCCGAGGTGGCCAGGGCCTGGTTCTGCTCGGCGAAGGGACGCATCGTCCGCTCGTAGGCGGCGAAGGCGGCCGCGTGATCGGCGTGGGTGGCCAGCTCCCCGGCCAGGATGTACGCACCGACGAGGGCGACGCTGGAGCCCTGCCCGGAGACGAACGAGGTGGCGTGGGCGGCGTCGCCGACGAGCGCGACGCGGCCGTGTGCCCAGGTGGGCATGTGGATCTGGCTGACGATGTCGAAGAACAGGTCGTCGGCCGTGCGCATGGCGGCCACCAGGTGCGGGATGTGCCAGGTGCGCTCGGGGAACCTGGAGGCGACGAGTTCGCGCTGGGCCCCGGGGTTGCGGAAGGCGTCGAAGGGCGGTTCGTCCTGCCGGAAGACGAGGAACCCGTGCACCCGGTCGTCGGGTTCGTGGGCGTAGAGGACAGCCGCCCTGCCGGGGGCGTTCCAGGCGACCGCCTCGTGTGCGAGGCCGAAGTCGTTGGGGAGGGTGAAACCGGCGAAGGTGTGGCCGAGGTAGCGGTGGAACCGATCCTCGGGGCCGAAGACCAGGCGGCGGGTGTTCGAGTGCAGCCCGTCCGCGCCGATGACCAGGTCGAACGTGCGGTGGGCGCCGCTGTCGAAGGTGACCTCGACACGGTCGCCGCGGTCGTCCAGGGTGGCGATGGAGTCGTGGAACACGAACTCGACCCGATCGCGGACCGGGGCGTAGAGGGCGTCGGCCAGGTCGCCGCGCGGCACTTCGAGGTCCAGGCCCTCCGCACCGCCGGTGATGGCTTCGGGGCGGAGGGAGCCGATGAGGTGTCCGTCGGTGTCCACGTACGAGATCTTGCGGGTGTCGACGTGGGCTTTCCGCAGCTGCGGGAGCAGCCCCATGCGGTCCGCGACGTCGCGGGCCGTGCCGCGGATGTCGATGGGATAGCCGCCGCCGCGGATCGCGGATGCCTTCTCGACGACGGTGACCTCGAAGCCGTGGCGATCGAGCCAATAGGCCAGGGACGGACCGGCGATGCTCGCGCCGGAGATGAGGATCGTGCGGTGCGTGGAGTGGGCCATGACCGCGATAATATACATACCTAAGTTAGGTAATCAAATGGAGGGGTGACGAGGCCCATGACCTGGCGTCGGCCAGGTCAGGTCAGGTCAGGAGCGCTCAGCCGAGCAGGTCCAGGACGGGCGCGAGCCCCGCCGGGCGGCGGTCGACCGGCAGAGGGTCGACGAAGTGCACCGGACAGCCCAGCGCCTCCGCACCGCCGTCCGCGACGCGGTTGTCCCCGACCATCAGCACATCGGAGGGCGACAGGCCGAGCGCGTCACAGGCGGCCCGGAAGATGGCCGGATCGGGCTTCTGCGCGCCCTGCTCGTACGAGAGCACATAGGCGTCCACCAGCCCATCGAGGTCATGGGCCCGGAACACCGGCCGCAGGTCCCAGCCGATGTTGCTGACCACAGCCACCGGGATCCCGCGTCGGCGCAGCGCCCGCAGCGTTGTTCCGGTGTCCGGGTAGGGCCGCCAGGCAGCGGGCGCCTTGTGGCGGTCGTACAGCTCCTGGGTCAGCTCCGGCCGCGGCAGCCCGGCCTCGTCGATCAACGCGCTGTAGGCCGCACGGTGCTGATCCGCACTCAGATCCCTTTCATGCCACAGCCCTTCGAGCCGAGGGGGAATGCGCTGGGGCGACGGTCCGCCCGGCAGTGCTCCGCACTCCGTCAGCCGCCGCACCCAATCGGCGAACTCCTCGCCGTCCACCGGGACCTCGGTCTCCGCCAGGACCGCGCCGAGCCACTCCTCGACCGACTCGCAGCGCAGCAACGTCCCCGAGAAGTCGAACATCACTCCCTTGACCATGCCGTCATCGTAGGCCGCCGCCGCTCAAGTAGACGGGACAATCCGTACACGCTCGCTGTCGTTCTCGGACAGGAACGAGGCCAGGCCCTGGCCCTCCTCGGTGACCGCCGCGCGCTCGGCCCGGGAGAAGCCCCGCAGCGGGGTGACCTGGACGGTGCCCGCGTCGACCGTCCAGGTCGCGGCGACCCGGCCGTCCACCAGCACCACGCGGGCGCCCGCGACGGACAGGCCGCGGTGGACATCGTCGATGATCCGGCCGCGGTCGTGGTAGCCGAGGATCGCGTTGTCGAACGCGGGCAGGAACCGCACCGGAGCGGGTGTGCCGGGGTCGGGGCGCGGCGCGTCGGGCAGGTCGAGCAGTTCGCGGCCGCGCTCGTCACGGAAGGCGACCAGCTCCCCGCGGAGGGCGGCCACCGCGGCGGGCAGTCCGGCGAGCCCGCACCAGGCGCGCAGGTCGGCCGAAGCGGCGGGGCCGAACGCGGCCAGGTAGCGGCGCACCAGGGCTTCGCCGACCGGGTCGGACCCCTCCGGCGCGGACGGGGCGACCTCGCGGCCCAGCCAGCGGGTGAGCGGGGTGTAGCGCACCCCCGACCGCGCGCGCCACAGCCCGCGCGGCGGCAGTTGCACGACCGGGACGAGGGCGGCGATCGCCATCTCGCCCAGTGCCATCGGGCTCGGCGCGGGCCAGCGGTCGGCGAGGATCCGTGCGACCTCGGGCATCGAGCGGGGCTCACCGTCGGCCAGCACCGCGCGGGCCGCGGCGGCGAGTTCGGCGAGGTCCACCCCCTCCAGCTCGCGGCGGTAGGTTCCCAGCACCTTCTGGCGCAGCATGGTGTCATGGCGCGCCCGCCAGGCCAGGGTGTCGTCGGCGGTGAGGAGGTGCACGGTGCGGCGCATGAGGTGGGTTCGTACCACGTGCCGCCCGGTCAGCAGGCCGTCCAGGGCCGCAGGGTCGAACGCGCGCAGCCGCGACCACAGGCCGGTGAACGGTTCCTGCGGCTCCTGCGCCTGAAGACCGCCGAGGTGGGCCACGGCGTCGAGCACCGGTACGTCGGCGCGGTCGAGCAGCAGCTGCCGGGCCAGCGTGGCGCGGCCCAGCGCCCGGTCGTCGAGGACGGTCATCCTCATCGTCACACGTGTTCCCTTCGGGTCCTGCCGATTGCTGTCGGGTGCGGGACGACGATCGCAGGGCATGCGGTCAGGATGTGACCGCATCCCGGACCGCGTCGTCGGCCCCGCACCCGATGCGGGAACCGTGTTCCCCTGGCGCTACGGCAGCGCCGGGCCGCGGTACTCGCTCATCGCGTCGATGAGCCAGCGCGCCAGGTAGTCGGCGAACGAGGACCGCGGGAACAGCCGGTACGTGGGGGCCTCGTCCACCTGCCAGAGCAGTACGGCGACGGGTCCCACCGTGGTCGACACCGCCCGGCCGGGGCCGAAGGCCCGGGGGTGCAGGTCCAGGGGGCAGCCCTTCTCCAGCACCTGCCGGGCGGCCGGGCCGCTCAGCTCCAGCGTGGTGCGGTTCGCCGAGACGTCCACCGCCGACCCCGGGTCTCCGGCGAGCGCCTCCCGCAACTCGGCGGCCACGGACGTCCCGCCGGCCGGGGACACCACGAGCCACTCGTCGGGGCCGAGCCACACGACCGTGTGGGGGCCGGATACGGCGGTCTGACCGCACTGCCGCGGGAGCGGCGCGCCCAGGGTCTTCTCGATGCGGTCGGCCGCTTCGGAGTCGGGGGCGACGCGCAGGTTCACCATGGTGTTGAACGGCCACTCGGCGAGCCGGATGCCCCGCTCGCCGGTGACGGCGGCGGCGCGCATCCGCGCCTCCAGATGGGCCAGGGGGCTGGTGCGCAGGGCCACCGGGCCCGCGCCCGCGTCGATCGTCGGCTCAGCCATCGCGCTTGGTCCCTTCGGGGTCGTACAGGACGGAGTCGGCCACCAGGACGGGCACCAGCTCCTCGCCCACCGGGGCGAGCAGGGTCTGTCCGATCCTCGCCCGCCCGTCGGCGACGAGGGCGAGGGCGAAGGGGCGGCCGAGGGCCGGGCTGTGGTAGCTGGAGGTGACGTGGCCGAGCATCGGCACCGGCCCGGCCTCGGGGGTGAAGGGCACGTCCGGCGCGACCAGCTGGGCGCCCTCGGGCAGCCGGGTCCTGCCGTCGCTCGGCAGGAGGCCGACCAGTTGCTTGCGGTCGGTGCGGGAGGTGTCCACGCGGGCGTAGGACCGCTTTCCGACGAAGTCCTTCTGCTTGGAGACCACCCAGGACATGCCCGCGTCCTGCGGGGTGACGGTGCCGTCGGTGTCCTGGCCGACGATGATGTAGCCCTTCTCGGCGCGCAGGACGTGCATGGTCTCGGTGCCGTACGGGGTGATGTCGTACGGTCGGCCGATCGCGTACACCTCCTCCCAGACCGCCAGGCCGTACCAGGCGGGGACGTTGATTTCGTAGGCGAGTTCACCGGAGAAGGAGATCCGGCAGATGCGGGCCGGGACGCCGGAGGCCAGGGTGGTCTCGCGGAAGGCCATGAAGGGGAACGCCTCGGCGGACAGGTCGACGTCGGGCGCGAGACCGGCGACGACGTCGCGGGACTGGGGTCCGACGACGGCGATCGTCGTCCACTGCTCGGTCACCGAGGTGCAGTGGACGTCGAGTTCGGGCCACTCGGTCTGGAGCCACTCCTCCAGCCAGTCCAGGACCCCGGCGGCGCCACCGGTCGTGGTGGTCATGAAGTAGCGGTTCTCGTCCAGGCGCAGGGTCACGCCGTCATCGAAGATCATCCCGTCGGGCTTGCACATCACGCCGTAGCGGGCCATGCCGGGCTTCAGCTTCTTGAAGCCGTTGGTGTAGATCCGGCCCAGGAACTCGCCCGCGTCCGTGCCCCAGATCTCGATCTTGCCGAGGGTGGTGGCGTCCATGAACGCCACCCCCTCACGGGCCGCGCGGCACTCGCGGGCCACGGCGGTGTCCATGTCCTCGCCGGGCCGGGGGTAGTACCAGGGGCGCTTCCACTGCCCGACGTCCTCGAACTCCGCGCCGTGTGCCACGTGCCAGCCGTGGATGGACGTGGTCCGTTCCGGGTCGAACAGTTCGCCGCGCTCGCGCCCGGCCAGGGCGGCGAAGGCCACCGGCGTGTACGGCGCCCGGTACGAGGTGGTGCCGATGTCTCCGGGTGAGGCGTCCGCGCCGAGGGCCTGGGCGATCACGCCGATCGCGTTGACGCCGGACGTCTTGCCCTGGTCGTTCGCCGTGCCGAGCGAGGTGTAGCGCTTGACGTGCTCGACACCGCGCATGCCGGCGCCGACCGACCGCCAGACGTCGGCGACCGACACATCGCGCTGGAGGTCGACGAAGTGGGTGTCCCAGCCGCCGGGTTCGCCCTCGGCCGCGGGGACCAGCCACAGGGCGCGCACCGGTCCTGCTGCGGACCGCGCGTCGTCGGACGGGGGCACGGGCACCGGGAACCCGGCGTCCGTCGCGGCCCGCGCACCGGCCCGTGCCCCCTCGGCCAGACAGCCGTCGAGGCCGTATGTCCCGCCGGCCGCGCCGACGACCTGCTGGTCCCGTACGGTGCCGTCGGGCACGAAGGCGGCCAGGTCCTCGTCCCAGCGCAACCGGCCCTGGCGCTGGCTGTGCAGGTGCACCACCGGGCTCCAGCCGCCCGAGACAGCCAGCAGGTTGCAGTCGAACGACTCGGGGGCGCCGGTGAGTTGGCCCTCGGCGTCGAGGGCCTGGACGGTGACGCCGGTGATGCGGCTCTCCCCCGCGGTGGCGGCCACCGCGCTGCCCGTCAGCACCCGCACCCCGGTCGCCACGGCCACTTCGGCGGCCCGGTGGGACAGCTCGGGGCGCGCGTCCACGACGGCGGCGATGTCGATCCCGGCGGCGTGCAGATCGGCGACCGTGTCATAGGCGCTGTCGTTGGTGGTGCTCACCACGGCCCGCGAGCCCGGGGCCACGGCGTACCGGTTGAGGTACGAGCGTACGGCCGCGGCGAGCATCACCCCGGGGCGGTCGTTGCCCGCGAAGACCAGCGGACGCTCGTGGGCGCCGGTCGCCAGGACCACCCGGCGGGCCCGTATGTGCCACACGCGCTGGCGCGAGACGCCTTCGGACGGCTGGGGGGCGTCGGCGCCGAGGTGGTCGGTGCGGCGCTGGACGGCCAGCACGTAGTTGTCGTCGTAGGAGCCGAACGCCGTGGTGCGCGGCAGGACGACGACCTCGGGTGCGGCGTCGAGGGCCGCGCGGACCTCGGCGGCCCAGGCGAGGGCGCTCTGGCCGCCGACCGTCTCGGTGCGCCCGGAGAGCAGCGAGCCGCCCGGCTCGGACTGCTCGTCGAGGAGGATCACCCGGGCGCCGGAGCCCGCGGCGGCGGTGGCGGCGGCGAGCCCGGCCGGTCCGGCGCCGACGACCAGCACATCGGTGTGGAGGAACTTCTTGTCGTAGACCGCGGGGTCGGGGGCCGGGTCGAGGCGGCCCATCCCGGACAGCGTGGTGGCGGACAGGCCGTCGTACAGCTCTGTCGTCGTCGCGGGCAGCATGCCCTCCGAGCACGGGCCGTCGATCTGCACCAGGGCGTTGGGCTCCTCGGGGCCCGCGGCGACGATGCCGCGCGGACGGCCGCGGTAGATCGACGGGGCGACCTCCACGAGCCCGTTCGCCAGCATCGCCGAGGCGACGGTGTCCCCGGGGTGCCCGGTCAGCTCACGGCCGTCGACGGTGAAACGCAGCACGGAACCGCGATCGATGCGGCCCCCGCCCGGGAGCCGGAATGGCTGGTCGGTCATCGGTTCCCTCCGGCCTGGGGCAGTGCGGGGCGGGGCTCGTCGAGCCGGTAGGCGGCCAGCACCTCGTACGTCGTGGTGTCGCGCAGGACGTTGAACCAGCGGCGGCACCCGGTGCCGTGCATCCACCGCTCGGCGAAGGGCCCCTTGGGGTTGTCGCGGTAGAAGACGTACGCGGCCCATTCCTCGTCGGTGAGGTCCGCGGTGTTTCCGGGGTAGGGGACGTGGGCCTGTCCCCCGTAGTGGTACTCGGCCTCGTCGCGAGGACCGCACCATGGGCAGGTGATCAGCAGCACGGTGTTCTCCTCAGTGGGCCACGGCCGCGGCGCCGTGTTCGTCGATCAGTGCGCCCGTCGTGAAGCGTTCGAGGGCGAAGGGGGTGTTCAGCGGGTGGGGCTCGCCTGTGGCGATGGTGTGCGCGAAGGTCCATCCGGCGGCCGGGGTGGCCTTGAAGCCACCGGTGCCCCAGCCGCAGTTGACGTAGAGGTTCTCGACGGGGGTGGCGCCGATGATCGGGGAGGCGTCCGGGGTGACGTCGACGATGCCGCCCCAGGTGCGCAGCACGTGCGCACGGGCGAAGACGGGGAACAGTTCGACGGCGGCGGCCATCTGATGCTCGATCACATGGAACGAGCCGCGCTGCCCGTAGCCGTTGTACGCGTCGACGCCCGCGCCCATCACCAGCTCGCCCTTGTGCGCCTGGGACACGTAGACGTGCACATGGTTGGACATCACCACGGTGGGGTGCACCGGCTCGTGCAGCTCGGACACCAGCGCCTGGAGCGGGTGTGACTGCACCGGCAGCCGGAAGCCGGCCATCTCGGCCAGGACGCTGCTGTGTCCGGCGGCCGCGAGGCCGACCCGGCCCGCGAGGATGCGCCCGCGGCTGGTCTCCACGCCCACGACCCGGTCGCCGTCCTTGACGAAGCCGGTGACCTCGCACCCCTGGATCAGGTCCACGCCCAGCTCGTCCGCCCGCCGGGCCAGCGCCCAGGCGACGTGGTCGTGCTTGGCGATACCGGCCCGCGGCTGGAAGGTGGCGCCGAGGACCGGATACCGGGTGTCGGGCGAGACGTTGAGGATGGGGCAGACCTCGGCGACCTCGTCCGGGGTGAGCCACTGGGCGTCGACGCCGTTGAGGCGGTTGGCGCCCACGCGGCGCACCCCTTCGCGGACGTCCTGGAGGGTGTGCGCGAGGTTGAGGACGCCGCGCTGGCTGAACAGGAAGTCGTACTCCAGCTCCTCCGGGAGCCGCTCCCACAGCCCCAGCGCGTGCTCGTACATCGCCGCGCTCTCGTCCAGCAGGTAGTTGGAGCGGATGATCGTGGTGTTGCGGGCCATGTTGCCGCCGGCCAGCCAGCCCTTCTCCAGGACGGCCACGTTGGTGATGCCGTGGTTCTTGGCGAGGTAATAGGCGGTGGCCAGGCCGTGGCCTCCCGCGCCGACGATGACGACGTCGTAGGAGGAGCGCGGCTCCGGGTTGCGCCAGAGGAAGTCCGGGTGCTCCGGCAGCGGCTGGGTGGTCATGCCGCGTCTCCGTTCAGGTGGGGATGTTCAGGTGCGGGTAGAGGGGGAACGCGGCGGCGAGCTTTTCGACCCGGTCGCGCAGCAGGCCCGCCTGCTCGTCGCCGAACGTCTCCTCCTTCAGGGCCTGGGCGATGATGTCGGCCACCTCGCGGAACTCCGTCTCGCCGAAGCCACGGGCGGCCAGGGCCGGGGTGCCGATGCGCAGTCCCGACGAGACCATCGGGGGACGCGGGTCGAACGGCACCGCGTTGCGGTTGACGGTGATGCCGATGCGGTGCAGCCGGTCCTCGGCCTGCTGCCCGTCGAGCGCGGAGGCGCGCAGGTCGACGAGGATCAGATGGACTTCGGTGCCGCCGGTCAGCACCGTGATCCCGGCCTCGGCCACGTCGTCGGACAGCAGCCGCCCGGCGAGGATGCGGGCACCGGCCAGGGTGCGCTGCTGGCGCTCGGTGAACTCCTCGCTCGCCGCCACCTTGAAGGCCACCGCCTTCGCGGCGATGACGTGCTCCAGCGGGCCGCCCTGCTGGCCCGGGAAGACCGCGGAGTTGATCTTCTTGGCCAGGTCGGCGCGGCTGAGGATCACCCCGCCGCGCGGGCCGCCGAGGGTCTTGTGGGTGGTGGTCGTCACGACATCGGCGTACGGCACCGGGCTCGGGTGGAGGCCCGCGGCCACCAGCCCGGCGAAGTGCGCCATGTCCACCATGAGATACGCGCCCACCGCGTCGGCGATGCGCCGGAACGCGGCGAAGTCCAGTCGGCGGGGATAGGCCGACCAGCCGGCGACGATCATCTTGGGCCGGTGCGCGAGAGCGAGCCGCTCGGCCTCGTCCATGTCGATGCGCATGTCGGACTCGCGCACGTGGTACGGCACGACGTTGTACAGCTTGCCGGAGTAGTTGATGCGCATGCCGTGGGTGAGGTGGCCGCCGTGCGCCAGGTCGAGGCCGAGGATCGTGTCACCGGGATCCAGCAGCGCGAACATCGCGGCCGCGTTGGCCTGGGCGCCGGAGTGCGGCTGCACGTTGGCGGCCTCCGCGCCGAAGAGCTGCTTCACCCGGGCGATGGCCAGCTGCTCGACCACGTCGACGTGCTCGCAGCCGCCGTAGTAGCGGCGGCCCGGGTAGCCCTCCGCGTACTTGTTGGTCAGGACCGAGCCCTGGGCCTCCATGACCGCGGCCGGAGCGAAGTTCTCCGAGGCGATCATCTCGAGGGTGGACTGCTGACGGTGCAGCTCGGCGTCCACCGCGGTGGCGATATCCGGGTCGAGTGTGCTGAGCGGAAGGGTGAGGTGGGAGGTGACCGTGGTGATCGACGGGTTGGTTGCCATCTGTGCACCATCCTGAGAGCCAACTAATGGGCAACTGATATATCAGCCTCTGCGGTAAGGTATGGGAGCTCGACGGGAGAGGTCAAGGGGGTTTCATGCAGCACGTGGCGACCGAGCCGAGGGGCGAGGAGCTGTCCCTCGCCGAGCGCGCCTACCGCGCCATCCGCGACCGGCTCGTCATGCTCGAGATCCGCCCGGGCGCGCCGATCAACGAGGACCAGCTGGCACAGTCCCTCGGGGTCGGCCGGACGCCGGTGCGCGAGGCGCTCAAGCGGCTCCAGTACGAGCGCCTGATCACGACCTACCCCCGGCGCGGCACCTTCGCCACCGACGTCAACATCACCGACCTGGCCCACATCTCCGAGGTGCGCCAGGAGCTGGAGCCGCTGGCCGCCGCCCAGGCCGCGCGGCGCGCCACGGCGGCCGACCGTGCGGTCCTGGCGGGTGCGCTACGGGAGCTGGGGAGCGTGGATTCCCGTCGGCCCGGCGCCGATGAGCTGATGCGCCTGGACCTCCAGGTCCACCGCGCCATCTACGCCGCCACCCACAACCCGTACCTGGAGGACACCCTCGTCCGCCACGACAACCTGGCCACGCGCATCTGGTGCCTGTTCATCGACCGGCTGTCGGACATGGCGGGCCACGTCGAAGAGCACGGACCGCTGCTCGAGGCGGTCGTCGCCGGTGACGCCGAGAAGGCGGCCCAGCTCGCCCGCGACCATGTCGAAGGCTTCGAGCGGGCCATTCGCGCCGCGATCTGAGGCCCCGTAAGGCCTGAGCTGAAGCCTCGTTTCCGCGTCAGTGCGCGGCGTCCCGCGAATTATCACGGCGCAGACGGGGCCTGCCCGCCAGGGTCGTCCACAGATGCGGGGCGGCGTCGTCCTCGGGGAGCTGGGCGATCATGAAGCGGACGCAGCGTTCGATCTTGACTCGCCACAGGCGGGCCGCCTCGTTCCCGTCGGCGTTGTGCAACGCCTCGTGGACGGCGGTGTCTTCGTCGCTGATGGCGTCGCACGCCTGGCTGTAGTCCATGTCCAGCACCGTGACGAACATGCGCAGACGGGCCGTGAGGCGTTCGAAGGTGTGCGCCGCCTGCGGGAGGTCCGCGGTGCGGGCGAGGGCGTCCTGATACCGCAAGTCCACCTCGCGTATGCGGGCGTGGTCGTTGTCCCGGGCGGCGTCGCGCACCTCCGCCAGGGCCGCTGAGGCCGGGGCGAGCTGGTCGCGCCCGAGCATGGCGACGCGCCGGATGAGCAGCGCGCCCAGGCTGGCGCGCAGGGCGTAGAGGTCGAGGACGTCCTTCGGCGTGACGGTGGGGACGGCGGTCGCACCGCCCGGGAGCAGATCGAGCATGCCCTCCTCGGCCAGCGCCCGGAGCCCCGCGCGGACGACCCGGCGCGAGAGGCCGAGGCGGGTCGCGAGCGGCGCCTCCCGGACCCGGTCGCCGGGCCGGTGGCGGTCGGCGAGCAGGGCTTCGCGCAACAGGCCCACGACGGGATCGGTCGTGAGGGGAGCGCCGGGCGGCTCGTCGGGGGATGTGAACGTGGTCGCCGTGGGGACGTCGGCGTCGCCGGGAGCGCACACGTCCCGGGCGTTCGAGTCGTTGCCGGAGCCGCAGATGGCCGGGGTGTCGTACACCGGGCGCGGGGCGGCGACCCGGGTGAAGGGGGCCGCGGACGGGGTCCATGTGGTGGACCAGGTCAGCAGCGCGTCACGGAGGCGGTGCGGATCGGGGACGGTCTCCTGGGCGGACCGGGCATCGGCGGCGAGGAGGCGCCGGGTCTCGTCGGTCCACTCCGCCGGGCCGGGTACGTGGTGCCAGCGCAGCCGCGGGGACACGTCCTGGCACACGTCGCGGCCTTCCGCGGGTACGCCGTGTGCCAGGACGTGCACCGCTCCCCCGGTATCGGCCGCCGCCCCCGCCTGCTCCAGGAACGTGCGCAGGGCGGGGTGGTCCGTCCAGGGCGTGTCCGGCGTGTGCCGCCCGCCCCGGAGCGCGGCGAAGGCGGAGGCCACGGCCAGGACGTGGGGCGCCTCCCGCTCCTGGCCGAACAGCCGGCCCGCGCAGGTGCGCGCGGCCCCGCCCCGCCCCGTCCGGGCCGTCGCGAGCACGCACACCGGTGGCGCGATGAACAGGCCGACCACCTCCTCGGCGCGGTCCGGCAGGGACCACGCCCGGCGCGGCCCGGCCGTGGCGCCCGCCCCCGGCCGGACGCGGTAGGCCCGCCAGATCCGGCTCACGGTGCTCTGGCTCAGGCCGGTTTCGGCCGCCATGGAACGCGTCGACCAGGCGTGTCCGGCACCGGGCGGCGGTGGGGTGAGGGTGCGGACGAGGACGTGGGCCACGGTGTCGTCGTCCGCCACGGGGGGCCGCCCGGGACGGGGCTGCTCGTCCAGGCCCGCCAGCCGTTCGGCGAGGAAGCGGGCGCGCCACTTGCCGACCATGTCGCGGGAGATGCCGAGGCGCCTGGCCACACCGCTGTTGGTGGGCTCGTCCTCGCAGGCCAGCACGATCCGCGCACGCAGCGCGCGGGCCTGCGAGCAGTTGCGGCTGCGGGTCCATGTCCGCAGTGCGGCCCGTTCGTCCTCGGTGAGGATCACGGCGTTGCGGGGGCGGCCGACCATGGCGGCAACCGTAGCCGAACTTCTGATTCGGGTGTACCCCGGTGCCGGGTCGGACGGCGGGGGCATTGTTGGCCGCCCTCGGCCTTCACATACTTCGTTGCCATCCGGCGGCCACGCTGCCGGCGTCCCCAGGAAACCGTGAGTTCGCGACCTCGGAACCGCGGTGTGTCCGGCCCGGACCGCCCTCACCGGGGCGGCGACCGGGCGTCCGGCACCAACGACACGACATCAACCCCGACCTGGACCGGACGGCCCTGCCCCGGGCACGTCCGGGAACCGCTCCCGGAGGCTGAGATGACCGCAAACGCACAAAACAGAGTGGATGACGCGCCCCTTTCGGGCTTCCACAAGAAACTCGCGCTGTACTCCTCCGGGGGGCCGTTCCTCGACGGCTACGTCCTGAGCATCATCGGCGTCGCCATGGTGCAGATCACGCCGCAACTGGACCTGTCCGACTCCGCCCAGGGGCTCATCGGCGCCTCGGCGCTCATCGGCATCTTCCTCGGTGCCTTCGTGGGCGGCTGGCTGACCGACAAGTTCGGCCGGCAGCTGCTGTACACCATCGACCTGATCGCCATCATCGTCTGCTCGGTCGCCCAGTTCTGGGCCGCCGATCCGGTGTGGCTGTTCATCCTGCGCCTGCTGATCGGCATGGCGGTCGGCGCGGACTACCCCATCGCCACCTCACTGCTGGCCGAGTTCACGCCGCGCCGCTACCGGGGGCCGCTGCTCGGCGGCCTGGTCGTCATGTGGTTCGTGGGCGCCGCCACCGCGTACGTCGTCGGCGAGATCCTGCTGTCGGTCGGCCACGACGGATGGCGGTGGATGCTCGCCAGCGCCACGCTGCCCGCCACGATCATCGTGCTGCTGCGTCACGGCACGCCCGAGTCCCCGCGCTGGCTGGCGAACAAGGGCCGCACCGACGAGGCCGAGGCCGTCCTCAAGCAGGTCTACGGTCCCGACGCGACGATCGTCGACCTGACCGCGGAGGAGCACGAGAACGTCGACGTCAAGGCGATCATGCGCTCCGGCTACGGCGGACGGATGCTGTACATCTCCGTCTTCTGGACCTGTTCCGTCGTCCCGCTGTTCGCCATCTACGCCTTCGGCCCGAAGATCCTGGACGCGCTTCAGCTCGAGGGCGGGCTCGCCAACATCGGGGAGGCGCTGATCACCGTCATGTTCCTCCTCGGCTGTGTGATCGCCCTGCTCGGGGTGAACCGAATGGGCCGCCGCACCCTGGTCATCCACAGTTTCGTCTGGTCGGGCCTGGCCCTGCTGCTGCTCGGCATCTTCCCCCACGCCCCCTCGGGCGTGATCATGACCCTGTTCGCCCTGTACGCGATCATCATCGGCGGCACCCAGATCCTCCAGTGGATCTACCCGAACGAACTGTTCCCGACCGAGGTACGCGGCTCCGCCGTCGGGCTGGCCTCCTCCGTCAGCCGTATCGGCGCCGCCGTCGGCACCTATCTCGTCCCGCTGGCCCTGACCAGTTGGGGCATCGGCGGCACCATGATCGCCGCCGCCGCGATCAGCCTCGTCGGCGCCCTCGTGTCCGTCCTGTGGGCGCCCGAGACGCGGGACCTGGCCCTGCACGAAGCCGCCGCGCTGCATCCCCGCACCGGCGGGACCGCCGAGACCGCCGGGCGCCCGGCGAGTGTCTGACCGCTGTCATCTCCCCCGCAACGGCCAGGGAAGGACATGATGAAGGACGTAGTGATCGTCGGAGGCGGCATCGCGGGACTGTCCGCGGGCTGGCGACTGCGGCACTGGGACACGCTGCTGCTGGAGTCGGAGGGCCGGGTCGGCGGACGCATCCGCTCGGAGCGCCGCGGACCGTACTGGCTCAACTGGGGCGGGCACGTCTACGCGGGCGGAAACTCCTCCACGGCGTGGCTCCTGCGCGACACCGGCATCGACTCGACCCCGGTGACGGGATCGCTGGCCGGGCTGTCCATGAACGGCAAGCTGCTCCTGAACGGCCGGGTGGAGAGCTATCCGTTCCGGATTCCCATGCCGTGGTCCGCCCGCGCCGGGATGGTGAAGGCCGGTGCCAAGGTCGCGCTCGCCGTCGCCAAGTACGCGAGGATCGTGCGGTTGCGGCCCGGCGAGGACGAGGCCGCCCGCCAGCGGCGGGTCTACGACTTCATGAACGACCGCAGCTTCTCCGACTTCGTGGGCGACCTGCCCGAAGACGCCGAAGCGCTGTTCAAGCCCACGGTGACCCGTTCCGCCGCCGACATCGACCAGATCTCCGCCGGTGCCGGTGTCGGCTACTTCAGCCTGGTGTGGAACATCGGCGGTGGCCTCACGCAGAGCATCCTCGGCGGCCCCTCCACCCTCACCGAGGGCATCGCCGCGGCCCTGTCGGACCGGGTGCGGCTGAACGCGGCCGTCGACGAGATCGTTCAGAAAAAGGGCTCGGTCGTCGTCCGCTACCGGCAGGACGGGGTGGAGCGGGAGGTCGAGGCGCGCTGCGTGGTCCTGGCCACTCCCGCGACCGTCAGCCACCGCATCGCGGTCGACCTCGACCGCGACGTCCGGGAGGCCCTGTCGAAGGTCGTCTACGGCCCGTACGTGAGCGCGGCGTTCCTCACCAACGAGACCGGGCGTCAGAAATGGGACGGCGCCTACGCCATCGCGACGCCGAAGCGGTCCTTCAACGTCCTGCTGAACATGTCGAATATCGCGCGCGGTCTGGAGCCGGAACGCCGTCCCGGCAGCAGCGTCATGACCTTCTCGCCGGGCAGTCTGGCGCGGTCGCTCCTCGAACGCGACGACGACGAGATCCGCCGGACCTACCTCGACGACCTCGGCCAGGTCCTGCCGGGCCTCCCCGAGAAGGTCGTCGAAGCCGAGGTGCAGCGCTGGCCCACCGGCGCGCCCTACTGCTTCCCCGGCCGCGGGAGGTTGCAGTCGACGCTGACCCGCCGCAGCGGCCGGGTCCTCCTGGCCGGTGACTACCTCGGCACCCTCTACACCGAGACCGCGATCCAGACCGGCCTGTCCGCCGCGCAGGAGGCGCAGAGCCTGCTGGCCACCGACCGGCAGACCATCCCGCACGGCCTGGCGCCGCTGCGCGCCGTCACCTGACTCCGCCTCCCCTGTCCCCCAGTTTCTTCCGAGGAGACTCACAGCATGTCGTCACAGCTGAGCGGTGTCCTGACCGCCCTTGCCTCACCGTTCGCGCCCGACGGACAGATCGACGAGAAAACCCTGCGCCGCCTGGTCGACCGCAGCGTCGACGGCGGGGTCGACGGCGTCGTCGCCTGCGGATCCACCGGTGAGTTCGCGGCGATGAGCGGCGCGGAGCGGCGCCAGGTGGTCGAGACCGTCGTCGACCAGGTGGCCGGACGCGTGCCGGTGATCGCGCAGACCGGTGCGCTGAGCACGAAGGAAGCGGTCGCGCTGTCCCGCCACGCAGAGGCCGCCGGAGCCTCGGTCCTGATGGTCGTCGCCCCGTACTACGAGCCGCTCACGCTCGATGAGACGCTGCGCTACCTGCGTACCGTGGCCGACGCCGTGGACATCCCGATCATGCTCTACAACCTGCCCGCGGCCACCGGTGTCCCGCTCCCGCCGGAAACCGTCGGACAGCTCGCCCGCGAGGTCGAGAACATCCAGTACATCAAGGACACCAGCGGCGACATGGCCCAGGCCGGACAGCTGATCCACCGGTACGGCGACGTCATCTCCACCTTCATCGGCTGGGACAGCCTCCTTCTCCAGGCGATCTCCGAGGGCGCCGCCGGTGTCATGGCCGGGACCGCGAACGTGATGCCCGCCGAACTCGTCTCGATCCACCGTGCGGTGCGCGACGGCGAACTCGGGCGCGCGCGAGCCGAGTGGGCGCGGATCTACCCCCTGATGGACACCATGATGTCCGCGCCGTTCATTCCGGCGGTCAAGGCCGCCCTGGAGGTGGCAGGGTTCCCCATCGGGCCTCCCCGTGAGCCGGTGCTCGGCCTCGACGCCGCCACGACCGCCAGGATCTCCGCCCTGTACGAGGAGCTTCGCCAGCGGTCGGCGTGACGGGGCTTAAGGCCCCCGACCGCATCCCGGCCGATTCCCACCACCACCCAGGGAGCCACTGATCATGAGCACTGCCGCCGCATCCACGACGGTCACCGTTCGCCGCGCGACGGACGCACCGCCGCTGATCTCCGCGGCCGACCTTCCTCCGGCCGGCCACTTCGTGGACGGGGCCTTCCTCGACGGGACGTCCCCCGGCGGATCGCACGAGCGCGTCATCGACGTGGTCGATCCGAGCACGGAGAGCGTCATCGCCCGGATTCCCGAGGGAACCGCCGAGGACATCGACCGAGCGGTCGCCGCCGCGGCGCGGGCCAAGGGCCCGTGGGCGCGGCTGGTCCCCAAGGACCGCTCGGAGGTGCTGCACGCCATCGCCGACCGGCTGGCCGAGCACACCGACCTCCTGGTCAGGCTGGAGTCGGCGAACACCGGCAAGCCGCTCGCGGTGTCACGGGACGACGTCGCCATGACCGTCGACACCTTCCGCTTCATGGCCGGTGCGATGCGCGCGGCCACCTCGATGGCCGCCGGTGACTACGTCGAGGACCACCTGTCGGTCATCCTGCGGGAACCGCTCGGGATCGTCGGCGTGATCACGCCCTGGAACTATCCCCTGCTCATGGCGGCCTGGAAGCTCGCGCCCATCCTCGCCGCGGGCAACACCCTGGTCATCAAGCCGTCCGAGCAGACTCCGCTGACCACGCTGAAGTTCGCCGAGCTCGTCGCCGATCTCCTGCCGCCCGGGGTGGTGAACGTGGTGACCGGCTACGGCGCGGTGGCCGGGGCCCGGCTCGCCGAGCACCCGGACGTGGACATGATCGCGTTGACCGGTTCGGTCCCCAGCGGCCGCGCCGTGGCCCGGGCCGCCGCGGACACCCTCAAGCGCGTACACCTCGAACTCGGCGGCAAGGCCCCGGTTCTGATCTTCCCGGACGCCGATCTCGCGGCCGCCGCCTCGGCCCTGCGGGAAGCCGGGTTCTGGAACTCCGGCCAGGAGTGCGGGGCCGCCTGCCGCGTCCTCGTCCACGCGTCGGTCGCCGAGCAGTTCGTCGACCATCTCGTCGGCGAGGTTCGGGCATTGGTTGTCGGTGACCCGCGCTCCGGCGAGGAGGTCGAGGTCGGCCCCATGGTCTCGAAGGCACACTTCGACCGTGTCACCGGGTTCGTGGAGCGCGCGAAGAACGACGGCGCCCGCGCGGCGACGGGCGGCGAAGCCCTCGACGGCCCAGGCTACTTCGTCGCCCCGACCGTGCTGATCGACCTCCCCGAAGGCGCCGAGGCCACGCGCCAGGAGATCTTCGGCCCGGTGGTCACCGTCGAGACCTTCACCGACGAGGACGAGGCGGTACGCCGGGCCAACGACGTGCCCCTCGGCCTGTCCGCCTCGGTGTGGACCGAGAACGCCCGCCGCAGTCACGACGTCGCCGCGCGCCTCGACAGCGGAACGGTCTGGGTGAACTCGCACCTCGTACTGGCCGCCGAGGTCCCCTGGGGTGGCTTCAAGGGATCCGGCTACGGCCGGGACCTGTCGATCTACGCCCTCCAGGACTACTCGCGCACCAAGCACGTCATGCACCACCACGGTCGCTGATCCCACCTCAGGCTCCGGTCCGCTTCTCGGGGGCTCCCACACGGCGTGGTCGTGGGCGAAGAGCACACGGCGCGGGTCGAAGTCGGCGAGGCGGTCCAGCCAGGGCCGGTACGGGGGAAGCGGCGGGGCCAGGCCGCTCCTGGCGGCGTGGCGGGCCAGGTGGTCGGCGGCGAACTCGGAGGCGGAGTCATGGGCCTGACCGGCCAGGACGACCGTGCCGTCCGGGCGGCGGACGACGAGGGACTGGTGGCCGTCGGTGTGGCCAGGGGTGGGGACGATGCGGACACCGGGCCAGGTCTCGGCCTCACCGGTGAGTTCCGTATACGTCGCACCCGGGAAGTCGATCAATGCGTCGATGGTGCGGCCACCTTGGCGCGCGGTGGCCAGTTCCGTGGTCTGGACGAGGATGGGGGTGCCCGCCAGCAGGGGGAGGTGGTCAGTCGGTCTCCCTCGCCTACATGAACAACGACTGCACCGGGCCGGTCATCGATGTGATCCCTCCCGACGGCGAGTCCGACGGAGGCGAGATCGCCGTTCTGGGCCGGGTCGTCTGGATCCGCTGACGCATGACGGACGGCGGAGTGGACGGCGCGGGGCTGCGCGCCGTCCACGTGGTGTGCGGTTACCCGACCGCGGCGATGGCCGTCAGGAGCGTTTGTCGATGGTGATGAACGGGTCCCATTGGAAGTACCCCACCGGCTTCAGGTCACTGTCCAGGATCTGGAAGTAGAAGCGGTACGTGACCCGGCCGGTCTTGCGGACGTCCGCCTCCCAGTAGTGGTCCTCGTAGTCCTGCGTGACGAAGTCCGGCCTGCCGTCGGACCCCTCCTTCGGCATCGGATAGGTGCCGTCGCCCACCACGATCCGCGGCGTGCTGATCAACGGATCGCCGCTCACGTACCGGTACAGCAGGGCGCTGTATTCGCTGTTGAGCGACAGCGTCGTCTCGCGCCACCGGATGATGTCCCGGGGGTTGGCACGGAAGTTCAGCTCGGCTCCCGACGTGCCGACGACGCGGTCGTGGCGTGTCGTCATGTAGATCAGGTCGTGGTCGACCTGGGTCGGCGCGTCGGGGTTCCTCGACGCACTGGGGTAGCGCTTGGCGATCGAGAACGCGTCGAACGCGATCATCACGTTGATGAACTCGGACATGTTCCTAACCCCTTTTCTGTTGCACCTTGTACGCCATGGCCCGCGGGTAGTCGTGCCGGTGCAGGCGGACGCGGACCAGCAGCGGTCCGGCGTTGAGCGGGTCGGTGGGATCGGCGAGGCGGGCCAGCAGTTCGTCCAGCTCGGAGGTGTGGGCGATGCTGATCCCGTTCGCCGGGGTGTTCTTGCCGGAGAACACCTCCGCGAGGCGGTCGTAGTGCCACGGGTGGAGGACGTTGTAGAAGTCCGCCTCCTCCGTCTCGCCCGTGCCGTCGCGGGAGTCCCGGTCGGCGTAGTAGGACGGGTGCACCAGCATCTGCTCGATGCCGTAGAAGTGCCCGTTGTCCATGACGAACACCACCGACCGCAGCCCGAGCCGGGTGTGGGTGGAGATCTCCTGGCAGGTCTCCTGGAAGGCGCCGTCGCCGACGAACACCATCGGGCGGGCGTGATGGCGTTCCGGGGCGAGCGCGGCGCCGGTGGCCGCGCCGACGGACCAGCCGATGGACAGCCAGCTGATCTGCGACAGGAACCCGCCCGCGGGCAGGCTCAGGTTCATCGAGCCGATGAGCGAGAACGCGGCGTCGGAGACGACCGTCCAGTCACCTTGCGTCTCATGGCCCAGGAAGTGGTTGACGCGGTCGAACACGCCGTCGTAGGTGAGCCGTTCGTCGTGCCGGGAGCGCGAGCCGCCGGTGCGGAGCGTGGCGCGGTGGCTCCGCAGGCTCGCGGGGCGGTCACCGGGCGCGCCGTGGTGGGCGTGGGCCTCGGCGTAGTAGTCGGCGGTCAGTCCGCCGGAGCCGAAGCGCTTCACCAGCGCGTCCTGGAGGGCGGGCAGGAGCCGCTCCAGCTGGACGTCGGGGAAGTACCGGGTGCCGACGCTGACACCGCCCTGGGCGGCCATCGCCCAGTCGGTGCCGACGCACTGCTCCCCGCCGAGGTTCTTCGACGTGGACCAGGCCCCGAGGCCGATCCGGCAGGTGGCCCACTCCTTGAAGATCCAGTGCACGTCCGGGTGGCTGGCCGCGCCGTTGTAGACGCCGTGGAACTGCCGCGGTTCCTCGTCGACGACGGCCTTGGCGCCGACGGTGGTACAGAAGGGCACCCCGGTGGCGTCCGTCAGCTCGGTAAGCTGCCCGCCGAGGCGGAACCGGTCGATCTCCTCACCGGCCCAGATGATCGGGCGGGGCCTGCCGTCCGGGCCGGGGTGTTCGTCGATCAGGGTGAGGATGGCGTCCACCGCGTTGTCCAGCATGGTCTGGTTGCGGGTGCTGAACGGCCGCTCGCGGCGGAGGAGGGGCTGCTCGGCGGCGGCGCAGGGCTCGTCCCACAGGTCCTCCATGACCTCCAGGTAGACGGGCCTGCGCTCGGACAGGCAGGCGGTGAGCGCGGCGTCGATCTGGCCGGGCGCGAGGCCGGGGTTGGAGATGACCTGCGCCTCTACGGTGACCTGCCGGTAGACGTCCAGGTTGCTCTCCCGACGGGGGCTCATGTGGGAGGTGAGCAGGCCGAGGGCGCGGTAGTTCTGCCACTGCTCGTAGGGCGGGCAGGCGTTGATGGCGACGAGCGGGACGTGTTCGACGTAGGCGCCGCCGCAGGCGTTGAGCAGGTTGAACGCGCCCACGCTGTAGGTGACGGCGGCCGCGCCGATGCCGTGGACGCGGGCGTAGGCGTCGGCGGCCTGGCCCGCGCCGCCCTCGGTGGGGGTGCCGACCCACTCGACGTCGCCCTCGGCCCGCAGGGTGGTGAGGAACGGGCCCAGGTGGTTGCCGGGGACGCCGAACAGATGCGTGATGCCCAACTCGGCCAGACGGCGGGCCAGGTAGCGGGCGACCGTGCACTCGGGGAAGACCGCGGTCATGAACGGCCCTCCCGGTGCGCGCCCGGGGTGGTGACCGACGGGGCCTGGTGGACGGCGGTGGCGGCGCGGACGGCGCTCTCCAGTGCGCCCTCGATCCAGGCGTGCTTGAGCGAGGTGTGCTCCCCGGCGAAGTGGACGGGGCCTTCGGGGCGGGACACGTCCAGGTGGAAGCTGGTCATCTGGTGCGGGGTGTAGATGGCGGCCTCGCCGAAGGCGTACGGGTCGCGGGCCCAGCTCTTGGTGGCGCCGCGGCCGGTGAAGAACACCTCGATGCGGCGGCCGTGCAGGGCCTGGAGGTTGCGCAGGGCGTAGACGTAGCGCTCGTCGTTGCGCATGGAGTCCCAGCGCGCGGCGTCGTCGGACCAGGAGTACGAGGCGAGCACCACGCCGCCGGTGCTGCCCTCGACCCGGTGCGAGGGGTAGTACATGAACCGGTTGGGGTTGTCGGTGGCGGAACCCCCTCCGAAGCAGTGGGAGGCGGGGCGGACGGCGGGGCCGCGCAGCGGCATGGTGCTGTTGAGCTGCCGCATGTCCTCGGTGACGCTGTTGTCCTTGACCGCGGCACCGAGCAGCCCTGCGCCCGCCTCGGCGACGAACGCGGGGACGGGCGCGGTGTCCTGCTCGCCGCCCTGCTGGTAGTGCTCGTAGAGGCCCGGGCCGATGCTCTCCAGTTCGTTGCGCCAGTCGTCCTCGGTGAACTCCCACCACCGGTGGCTGAACTCCAGCAGCACCTTGGTGGCCTGGTCGTAGTGGGTCTCGATGATGGCGCGGCGCTTCTTGTACGACATCGAGGGGACGATCTCCACGAAGCGCAGCGCGGAGAACGGGATGGTGACGATCGCCAGGTCCGCCGTCCACAGGCGCGGCGGGGCCTGCGGGTCGTTCTCGGGGACGGTCTGCACGGCCACGCCCCACCCATCGGATCCGACGGCACCGGTGCCCTCGGGGTCGGCATCGCGGCTGGGGTCGTGGTATTCGAGGCGGATCATGCGGTGGCCGAGCTTCACCTCGTCGCGCAGGCCCTGGTGGAGGGCGTGCGGCAGGCGCCAGCTGCCGCCGGGCACCTCCCAGTAGCGGACGCCCGGGTTGATGTCGCTGCGGCTCAGGAAGCTGTGGAAGAAGGAGAGGTGCAGCCGCGAGGACATGTTCTCCAGGGTTCCGACGGCCTCGATCGCCTCATCGCTGAGCCCGCCGCACTCACGCAGGAAGCCGCCCATGGAGTAGCCGTCGAAGTCGCGGATGACCCGGGCCCAGCCCTCGACCCACTCGTCGAACGGCTTGTTGACGCGCCGGCCGTCGACGATGTCGGAGTAGTAGTCGCGTACGTACTCCAGCGCGTCGTCGGCCATCTTGATGACGGGGGCGCGGACCTCGTCGTCGGTGAGGTGGAAGCCCTCGTTGATCCGCTCGGGGGCGGCGCCGTAGTCGGCCCGCCGCACCTGGGTGCGGTTGGCGCGGATCCAGGAGTTGCCGCGCTTGTCGGGTTCCTGGAAGCCCGGGCTGTCCTCGCCGTGGGTCCAGGTGCGGCCGGTGAAGGACGTGTACGTCACCGGCGGGACGGCGACCTCGGGGCCGCTGCCGGTGGAGGGGTCGATGTCCACGTTGTAGAACTGGCGGCGGCCGAGCCCGAGCTTGTCGACGAGGGCGAGGACGAGCGGATGGAAGTCGGGCAGCCGCATGGCCCCGGCCTCGGCGTACTGGGCGGAGTCGTCGAAGGGCTGGTGGTGCTTGGTGGTGCGGAAGGTCTTGATGCGTCCGCCGACCCGACTGGCGTTGGCCTCCAGGATGGTGACGTCGTGACCGGCGTCCTTGAGCAGTCGGCCGGCGACGAGGCCGGTGATACCGGCGCCGACGATGAGGATCTTCTTGCGCGGATGCGGGGTGGGGCCGAGGTCGCCGGTGTCGATCAGAGTCTGGAGATAACCGAGCTTGAGGTCCTTGTCGTCCGGCCCGATGAGGAGGAGCTCGCGAGCGAGCCTGAGACACGTCTGCCAGCGCGCACGGGTGGCGGAGTTGCCGCGTGGAGTGTCCGTCATAGCCCGCGATCCTAGATATGAAGAAACGATTATCCACTTATCCAGGAAAGTAATGCGTTAGCAAAGTCCTAAAAGGGCCGAACAACTGCATGACGGGATTTCAACTTGCCGACGATTTTAGATAAGGGGCCGAAATTCACGCCCGGGACGGAAGGGACAAGAGAGTGGGGCCGAGGGCGCCGCAGGTGAGTGCACGGGTGATCCATCGAACTGACCAGCGAATACGCACCGTCAGATATCGTTGGGTAGAGCTCAATTCGAACGCGAGAACGCCCTCGCGCTGACAAATTCTATGGCCAACGCTTTTAGGGTTGCCCGCGCCCGGACTCATAAACCCGGCTCGGTCCCGCACCGGCGGCGCCCCCGTGGTCAGTTGTCGCGCAACACCGTCGTGGTCTTGTTCCCGGCGTAGTCCTCCAGGACCGCGACGACCTTACTGGTGGCGCTGGACATGGTGACCGTCATCGCCGAACGGGTGGTGCGGCCGCGGACGATATACGGCTTGGTGCCCGATCCATAGGTCGTGGCGAACGACTTCGGCTGCCCGTTCTCCAGGACCGTCAGCGTGTGCCAGTCCGCAAGGGTGGGGCGGGAGAAGGCGAAGGTGTTTCCCGTGATCTTCACGGCGGACGTGGGATAGGGGCTGATGTCGGTGTCGGCGAAGGTGCCGCGCACACCGGTGGCCGTGCCGTCGGCGGTCTTCACGGTGAGCAGGTACTCATCTCCGCTCACGGGCACGCCGGTCAGGGTCGCGCCCGACTGGTTGCCCGGTACCGTGACCTCCTTGGTGAACGGCTTGGAGGTGTCGAGGCTGCGGACGGCCACGGTGACGGGCCGACCGGTCTGCTTCGGGGACCATGCCGCCTTCAGGGTGCCGTCGGGTGCCGCCTTGGCGGTCACGTCGGCCGGGGCCGTGGACAGGTCGAACGACACGGTCGCGGGCTTGCTCCGGGTGCCGTCGGGGCCGACCGCGACGAGCTTGATCTGCCCCGAGGTGGCGGTAAAGCGCTTGACGTAGTAGACGTCGTCGTAGATGCCGCCGAGGTAGGTGTCGTCGAGGTAGACGTCGTAGCGGCGGACCGTGTCGTAGTCGCTGCGCTGCCAGGACAGGAACAACTCATCGCTTCCGGGCAGCAGCTGGTCGATGCGCAGCTTCTTCGGCGCCGCCGGGGTGCGGTCGACGCCGTCGTGCAGTGCCAGGGCGCCCAGGTTGACCTGGTAGTCCTTGATCGGCTGTGCGCCCGCGGCGACGACGAGGCCGAGGGAGGCGATCCGCTCCCCGGCGTACTTCGACAGATCGGCGGAGGCAGTGGTCCAGCCGCCCGTGTGCTGGCCGGAGCCGGACAGCGGCACCTGGACCACCTTGCCCGGGTCGGAGGCGAGCACCAGCGCGAGCCGCAGCTGGGAGTCGTCGTCCGCCGAGGGCTTGTTGTAGGTGAGGTCGAGCGTCGACGCCTGTGTGACGCTCAGGTCGGTCTTGTAGAGGCGTACGGTGTTGTCGCTGTCGAGCGTGCCGCTGAGGACCAGGGAGCTGCCCCCGTTGTAGCCACCGATCTTCCGGTACGAGAAGCGGTCGGCGGGCGTGTACTCGGGGCCGTAGTCGAAGTCGGCCTTGAGCGACGACTTCGCGGCGTCGATCCACCACTGCCAGGTCACCGGGATGTCCTGGAGGTTGATGTTGCCCCACTCGGCGTCGTTGGAGAGCTTGCCGTCGCTCCAGGTCGACAGGCCGTGTCCGGTGTTGAAGGACGTCGCGAAGGTGCTGCCCTTGATGACGGAGCGCTCGGCTATGTACTTCGCCATGCCCTTCCAGGTGCCCTCCGGCGTGGTGGCGCCCTGCGACGAGCCGGTCCACCAGCGGCGTTCCCGGTCGAAGACGGCCGACTGGGCCGTGTCGTCGGTCTTCTTGGCGTAGTCGGAGGAGACGAAGTCGGCGCCGAGCGTGGCGATGCCGTTCATGGGGGCGCCGTCGGCGTCGAGGTTGTTGTCGAGGTCGTAGGGCTGGTCGAACTGGTACATGCCCGCCTCGACACCGGCGAAGACGCTTCTGCGCGGATCGAGACCCAGGCCCTTCGCGTAGGTCTTCGACTTGGTGAGCTTGGACTTGTTCCACCAGTAGTTGAGGAAGATGGAGTCGGACACATCGCCCGCGGCCGCGTCCCGGACGAACGGGCCGTTCACCGCGTTGAACTCGTTCTGGTACGAGATCCTGCCGGTGGAGTTGTCGATGGAGTCGTACCACTGCACATACAGGCCGCCGTCGCGCAGCTGCTTGAGGAACTTCTTGTAGGTGGGGATGTCGGCCGGGGCGACCGCGTCCTCCTGGTTGAGGAAATAGCCGTCGAAGCCGTAGTACCGGGCGACCTCGATGAGCTTCGCGGCGGCGGGGAAGCGGCCGTCGGCGTCCCGCTGGAGCAGTTCGGAGTACGCCTGGTCGCCGCGGTCGTTCGGGGAGAAGAAGACGCAGCCCAGCGACCGTACGCCGTTGGCGTGGGCGGCGTTGGTGTAGCCGGGGTTGGGGAGGTTGACCGCCCCGAACTCGAACCACTTCTCCTTCCAGTCGAGGTCGGGGTCGTAGTAGTCCACGGGCACGCCTTCGGTGGGCATGCCGTGCCAGGACGCGTACACGTCGCTGTACTGCCAGTAGTTGAAGAGGTACTGGCTGAACTCGTTGCTGTACGGGTGGCTTTCGAAGAACGCGTTGCCGTAGTCGCCCGCGAGAGTGAGCATCTGGGTGTCGGCCGGGAGCGACGATGTGCGCTGGGTTTTCGCGTTGGGGGCGATGCGGGTCTGGAGGGGCACCTTGGCGCGCAGCAGTTCGGCGTCGGTGTCGTCCGCGGGGTTCCACCGCAGCAGGTCGGTGGAGGAGTAGCCGTGCTGGTAGGGCTGGTTGGCTCCGACGGCGCTCTCCCCCGGCCAGGGGAGGGTGTCGCTCGCCAGGGCGCTGCCGGCGCCCAGGGTCAGGGCCAGTGCGGCCGCGAGCGCGCCGGTGCGTATGCGGTCCGTGGTCCGTCTTCCGGTGCCGTGGTGTCGCCGTTGTCGTGCCATGCCGTGTCCTCGCTTCCCTGGTGGGGGCGGATCGTCGTACGGAGATCCATCACGTACAGGTCGGTGCGGGCCCGTGCGGTCGCGCCCTCGGCGAAGCAGCGCGCGGCGGGCAGGTCCCAGGCGACGGTGACGCGGCCGCGCGGCGGGGCGGTGACCCGGCGGAAGGCGAGGAGTTCCCGTCGCCGGGGCAGCACCGCCCCGCCGGTGCGGTGGCCGAACAACGGCACGATGACCTCGGCCTCGGTGGCGGCGGAGTTGGTGACGCCGACTTCGACGTGGACGGATCGCCCGGTCACGGTGGCGGTGAGGTGGTCGAAGCCGACGGTCCCGTAGCGCAGGCCGAACCCGAAGGGGAACAGCACCGGGTCCGGCGCGTCCCGGTAGACGTCGGCGGCCGAGTGGCGGTCGTTGTACCGCACGGGCACGGCTCCGGAGTGGCGGGGCGCGGTGAACGGCAGCAGACCGACCGGTTCACAGCCGCCGAGGAGCGTGGCGGTGATCGCATCGGCGCCGTGGGGGCCGGGGTACCCGGCCCACAGCACGGCGTCCGTGTGCTCCGTAACGGTGGTGAGCACATGCGGCCTGCCCGCGACGACCACCGCCACGACGGGACATGCGGACCGGGCGCGTACGGCGGTGACCAGGTCGTCCTGGCCTCCGGGCAGCGACACGTCCGCGAGGTCGACGCCCTCTCCTGCGGTCGCCACTGCGGCGGGTCCCGCGACGGCCCCGTTGTCGGCGAAGGCGTCGTCGTAGGCGCGGTGGCTCGTCCCGCCGAGGGCGAGGATCACGACGTCGGCGCCGCCCAGGTCGCTCCGGGAGGGCAGGCCCGGCGGGCACACGATCTCGGCGTGGGGCAGCGCCCGGCGCAGCGCATGGTCCAGGGAGACGGCCGACGACGCGGGCAGGGGCGGTACGTAGTCGCCCAGCATCGCGGTGACGTCGTGGGCGTTGGGCCCGGCGAGCACCACCTTGGTGAGGGATTGCGGGGTCAGCGGCAGCAGATGGTCCGCGTTGTGCAGCAGGACCAGGGACTGGCGGGCCAGGCGCCGGGACAGCCGGTCCGTCGTCCGGGCGGCCAAGGTGAGCCGCTCCCGCCCGGGTGCGGGCCGCGCCGGGGCCGTGTCCGGCAGGAGGCCCAGGCGGTGTTTGAGGGTGAGCACCCGGCGGCAGGCGGCGTCGACCAGCTCGGCCACGCGGGGGTCCTGGGCCGCGGCGGTCTCCAGCAGGGTGAAGGACTCGTCCCACAGCGACAGGTCCACCCCGGCGTCGAGGGCGGCCACGGCTGCGGCCTCCGGGCTTCCGGTCATCGCGGTCAGGCGGTCCACGGCCCGGCCGTCCGCCATGACGATGCCGTCGAACCCGCACTCGGCGCGCAGGAAGCCGGTGAGCAGGTCGCGGTGGGCGCAGCAGGGCACGCCGTCGATGTCGTTGTAGGCGGCCATGAAGCCCAGCGCCCCCGCCTCGACCGCTGCCCGGACACTCGGCAGATGCAGTTCGCGCAGGTCGCGGGGGCCGATGACGGCGGACTGGCCGTTGCGTCCGCCGACCGCCTCGCCCTGGCCCGCCAGGTGCTTGAGGACGACGGCGACACCGCCGGGCGCGTTCCGGTGGCCACCCTGCATTCCGGTCACCACGGCACGGGTGAGTTCGGCGGCCAGCAGCGGGTCCTCGCCGAAACACTCCTCCGCCCGCCCCCAGCGCGGGTCGCGCAGCAGATCCAGCGCCGAGACCAGCGCCAGATGCACCCCGCTCGCCGCCAGTTCCGCGCCGGCGGCCGCCGCCGCCTCGGTCAGCAGGGCCGGATCCCATCCGGCGGCGACGGCCAGGTTGGTGGGCAGCAGCGTCCCGCCGAGGGCCTGGTGGCCGTGGGGTGCCTCTTCCGAGAGGAGCACCCCGATGCGGTGGCGGCCGCCCCGGGCCACTTCCTCCTGCACCAGGGCCGCGACCTCGGCCCGCTCCTCGGGCCGGATGCCGTCGTGCCAGGAGCGGCCCGACCAGGCGTCGGCGCGGAAGACCCCGTACAGGGCGCCGAGGCCGCCCCAGCGGTCGATCTCGGTGCGGGCCCGGTGGGTGAGCCGGAAGCCGCCGCGGGGCCTGCGTTCGACGGCCTGCCAGCCGTACAGGCGCTGGTTGAGCTGGCCGACCTTCTCCCGCGGTGTCAGCTCGGTGAGGAGGCGTTCGACGGCGGCGGGGGCGGGCGCGGGAGCAGCCGGGTGTTCAGTGTTCGGCATGGGTGTGGGTCCGGTTGAGGACGTCCGCGTCGCTGACCGAGGTGTAGAAGGTGCGCCCGGTCGGTTCGGCGTGGACGAGGGAGGTGATGCCACGGGCGCTCAGCGCGCCCGGGTCGGCGGCGGTCGCCGACGTGACCAGGGCGGGGCGTGCCCCGGCGCGGGCGCGCCGCATCCAGGTCTCGAACACGCCGCCGCCCGGGGACAGTTCGGCCCGGGACACGGGGATGTCCTCGCCGTCGACCGGGACCACGACGGCTTCGCGCCGGGGAGCGGGGCGCGACCGGCCGCGGAGTTCGGCGGCGAGCGCGGCGAAGCGCTCCCCGATGGGCTTCACCGCGCCGTCGGTGCCGATCAGGCCGAGGCTGTGTTCGAGGTCGGGGAAGTCTCCGAGCCGCCGTTCCACGTCGTGGGAGCACCACCAGGTGATGCCCCACAGCGCCTCGCTGTCGGCCGCCGCCCGCACCGTCCGTTCGAGGAAGTCGGGCGCCTGCTCCTCGGCGAGGTGATTGAGCGGTGCGCCCACCTCCTGGAGCCACACCGGGCGGACGGGGTCGACGGCGAAGGCGCGGGACAGCTCGATGAGATACGCGGCGTGGTGGACGCTCTCGTGGGACATGGCCCCGTAGCCCTGTGCCGTGCCGTTGAAGATCCACGAGTGGACGACGCTCATGTGGCCGTACCGCGCGGAGTGGGCCGGGACGAAGGCGTGGCCGTCGGCGTACCAGACGGCGTCGTATTCGGCGTTCAGCCGGAAGTGGCGGGGGTCGCGCGGCCCGGTGCCGTGCAGGGCGTCGAGCCAGGAAGTGACCTGGTGTGACGTGGCGGGCATCGGGTTGGGGTGCACCGCCGAGGTGAACTGGTTGACCTCGTTGCCCAGGGTCAGCCCGAGGAAGGTGGGCAGGTCGTGCAGCTGCTCGTCGAACGCCTCCACCAGCCGGGCCTGGGCGGCGATGGCATCGGGGTCGCTGAACATGCTGCGCCGGTGCCAGTCCGTCAGCCAGCTCGGCACGAAGTCGAAGCCGGACAGGTGTCCCTGGAGGACGTCGACGGCGGCGTCGAGACCGGCATCGCCCGCGATCTCCACGACCGCGCGGACGTCCTGGAGGGCGCGGCGGCGGATCAGGGTGCGGTTGGGCTGCACCACGGGCCACAGCGGCAGGATGCGCACATGGTCGATTCCCAGGCCGGCCAGGGCCTTCATGTCGCGGCGGGTACTCTCCGGGTCCGGGGCCAGCCAGGAGTAGAACCAGTCCTGGGAGGGCGTGTAGTTGACTCCAAACCTCAGCATCTCAACCTTTCAGGCCGCCGGCTTCCAGCCCGCGGAAGAAGTAGCGCTGGAGGACGGCGAAGAACGCCACGATGGGCGCCAGGGCGATGATGGTGCCGGCGGCGATGAGGCGCGGGTCCTCGTAGAAGGTGCCGCGCAGCCGGTTCAGGCCGACGGTGAGGGTGTAGTTCTGTTCGTCCGACAGGACGATGAGGGGCCAGAGGAAGTCGTTCCACGAGCCGACGAAGGCGAAGATGGCCACCACCGCGATCACGCCCTTGACCTGCGGTACGGAGATCCGGATGAACCGCTGCCAGGCGTTGGCGCCGTCGACGATGGCGGCTTCTTCCAGCTCGCCGGGAAGGTTGCGGAAGGCGTTGCGCATGAGCAGCACGTTCAGCGCCGCCACCAGGGTCGGCAGGGCGACCCCGAACAGCGTGTTCACCAGCCCGGTGGCCCTGACGGTGAGGAACTGCGCGATCAGGACGGTCTCGGAGGGGACCAGCAGGGCGGCGACGCAGATGGCGGTCGCCACGCCCCGGCCGCGGAAGCGCAGCTTGCCGAGGGCGTACCCGGCGCAGGTGGCTCCGACGACGTTGCCCACCACGGCCATGGCCGCCACCGCCAGGGAGTTCAGCAGATAGCGCGGCACGGGGATGCGGTCGAGCACCGTGGCGAAGTGGTCGAGCGTGGGGTGTTCGGGGATCAGCTTCGGTGGCTGGGTGTACAGGGGCTCTCCGGCGCCTTTGAGGGACAGCGAGAGCTGCCACACCAGCGGGCCCGCCAGGAGCACGGCCATGAGGAGGAGGACGAGGTGGCGCGCCGCGGAGCCCGGCGTGACCCTGCACCGCCGGGCTGCGGTGGTGTGCGGGCGCGGAGAAGGCTGGGCCATCAGGAGCTCCTCTTGCGCTGGAGGGCGAGCTGCGCGAGCAGCAGCGCGCCGAGGATCACGAACATGACGAGACTGATCGCGCCCGCGTATCCGGTGCGCGCCTGGAGTCCGGTGCCCTCGCGCTGGATCAGCATGGTCATGGTGAGGTCGCCCCCGCCCACTCCCCCGGTGCCGCCGGTGAGGACGTAGACCTCGCCGAACACGCGGAAGGCCGCCACGGAGGACAGCACGGCGATGAGCGTCATCGTGGACCGCACACCGGGGACCGTGACGGCCAGGAAGCTGCGCACCGCCCCGGCGCCGTCCATCGCCGCCGCGTCGTACAGGCTCTGGTCGATGTTGGCCAGGGCCGCCAGGTAGATGACCATGTAGTAGCCCAGGCCGGTCCACACGGTGACGAACATGGCGCTGAAGAGCAGCAGCCACCGGTCGGTGAGGAAGGGAACGGGCTCGGCCACCGCGTGGAGGGTGGAGAACAGGGCGTTGACCAGGCCGCGTTTGTCGAGCATGGTCGTCCAGATCAGGCCGACGACCACGGGTGACATGACGACGGGCAGGTACATGGTGGTGCGGAAGAAGCCGGTCAGCCGTCCCGCGCTGCTCACCAGGGTGGCGAGGACGAGCGGGAGGACCACCATGCAGGGCACCACGCACACGGTGTAGAGCGTGGAGTTCAGCAGGGCGGTGGTGAAGCGCTCGTCGGCGAACATCCGGCGGAAGTTGTCCCAGCCGACGAACTCCCCCTGCCGCAGCAGGGTCGAGTCCGTGAACGACAACCCCAGTGTGTTCGCGAACGGCACCAGGACCAGAGCCACGATGACGGTCAGCCCCGGTAGCAGGAACAGCCACGGGGTCAGGCTCCAGCGGTGCGTGGCCAGGACGCTCCCGCGACGGCGGGAGAGGCCGTCCCGGCCGGCTCGCTTCACGGAGGTCCCACGCTGAAGGGAGAGGGTCACTTGTCCGCTTTCAGGCGCTCGTTGGAGTACCGGACGGAGGCGTCCAGCGCTGCCTTCACGGACTTCTTGCCCAGCAGTGCCTGGGCGATCTGCTCCCGCAGCGTGTTGCTGTCGGCCGAGCCGGAGAACGCGGGCGGCCACCACACGACCGCCTTCCTGACCTGGTCGGCGCTCTCCCGCCGCACCGTGGTGGCCGGGTCCTTGTCGTCCTGGGTGAAGTACGCATCGTCCAGCGTCCCGGCGGACGAGGGGAAGACGGACGCCTTCTTGGCGAAGGTGAGCTGATGGGCGGAGTTCGTGACGTACGTGGCGAAGGCGGTGGCCAGGGACTGGTTCTTGGTCGCGGCGTTGACGACCAGGGACTCGAGGTACATGTTGGGGGCGCTGTCGCTGATGCGCGGCCCGATGCCCAGGTTCTTGTAGACGTCGGGCGCGGTGGCCTTCAGATCGTCCAGGGTGTAGGAGCTGCCGGGCAGATAGGCCAGACGCCCCGCCTTGAACTCCTCGACCTCCTTCGTCTGGAGGTTGTTCAGCGCCTCTTCGCCGATGCCCTTCTTGGCGTAGAGCTTGCGGAACCGCTCGACGTACTCCACGCCCTTGGCATTGTTGTACGTGAACTTCTTCCCGCCCGCGTCCATGAGCGGTACGCCGTACTCGCCGAAGGTCTCGATGGCGGGCATCCTGGCGATCATCATGGTGTCCGAGCACTTATCGGCCATGGTTTCCGCCTGGTCGAACAGCTCGTCGTAGGTGGCGGGCAGCTTGCCGGGGTTCAGACCGCACTTCTTGAACAGCGCCTTGTTGAAGAAGGACGGCCCGGTGTTCAGGTACCACGGGTAGCCGTACGTGCCGCCGCCCAGGCCCTCGAAGGTCATGGCCTTCCACGCCTTGTCCACGTAACGGCCCTCGGCCTTCGGGTCGGCCTTGTTCAGGTCGAGCAGGACACCCGCCTTGGCCAGGGTGTAGGCGGACTCCGGGCCCATGTCGACCACGTCGGGGAGGGATCCGGCCGCGGCGTCGGCCGACAGCTTGTCCTGGTAGCCCTCCGCGGGCTGGTCGACCCATCTGATGTCGGTGCCCGGGTGGGCCTTCTCGAAGGAGGCGATGAGGTCGTTGAAGTACGAGGTGAACTTGTCGTTCTTCAGGTTCCAGGTCTGGAAGGTGATCTTGCCGGACACCTTTCCGTCCTCTGCCTTCGTCGTACTGTCGCCGCCGCCCATGACGCAGGCGGACAGCATCAGCGATCCCGCAGCGAGTCCCGCGATGAGCGCGGTCCGTCTTCCCGCTGGCGTCATTCGTCTTCTCCTCATCTGGGGTGGGTTCCAGGGGCGATCCGGAGGGTCGCCACCTGGAAGGAGCCGAGGTCCAGGGCCGCGCCCATCGCGGGACGGCGCGTACCGGCCGGTGTCCGGGACAGGGCCGTGGGCAGGTCGTCCGCGGGCGCGAGTGCGCGTTCCAGCAGGTCGGTCTCCTCCACGGCGGCGGCCGCGCCGAGTTCCGCGCAGGGGCGGAGCAGGGCCTTCGCCCGGCTTCCCTGCGTTTCGTAGATCCGTACGACGACGTCCCCCGAACCGTCGTCGGCGAGTTTGATCCAGTCGACGACCGCGTGGCCTTGCAGCAGCTCGATGGCCACCAGGGGCTCCAGGGGCGGGAGCGGCGGGATGTCGGGCGCGTTGAACACGGAGGCGGCCTCGACCGTGGCGGGCACGTCCGCGCCGGGGAGCAGCGCCCAGCGGAAGTGGTGGGTTCCCGCGTCCGCGTCGGGGTCGGGGAAGCGGCTGCCCCTCAGCAGCGACAGCCGGACGACGGTGGCGTCGTGATCGGCGCGTGCGTCGGCGCCGTACATGGTGTCGTTGAGGATGCCCACGCCGAAGGCGCCGTCGGCCACGTGGATGTACCGGTGCATGGCGGCCTCGAACATCGCCTCCTGCGCCTCGGTGTTCACCAGAAGCGGCCGCTCGACGTATCCGTACTGCGTCTCGAAGCGTGCCGTTGGCGCCATCACGTGGACCGGCAGGGCGACCTTGAGCAGGCGCTCGCGCTCCTGCCAGTCGACCGCGCACTCCGTCTCGAACCGGCCGGTGCCCGCCCTCAGCCACATCGTCAGCGTGACCGTCGACGCGCCGAACCGCCGGACGACCTCGACACCGGCGTCGGGCCCGTCGTGGACCACCGTCCGGCTGGTGACGTCGTCCACTTCCTGGAAGGTGCGCAGGGTGTGGCGGTCCACGTCCCACGCGTCCCACCGCACCGGCTCGTCCCGGAACAGCTGGAGCACGCCCGCGCGCCCACCGGGCGGCACCACCTCCCGTCCGCTGCGCGTGTCGTGGAGCGAGGTCAGGTGGCCGTCGGCGTCCACGACGGCCCGCAGCAGACCGTCGTCCAGCACGGTGGCACCGGCTTCCCCGTCGGTGACGCGGACGGGGTCGGGCTCCGTGTCGGCGGTACGGGCGGGGACGAACGGAGGGAGCAGCCCCGCCGTCCCGCCCGCGGCCGCGGCCGCGTCGCCCAGCACCGCGTCGCCCAGCGCCTCGGCGGCCCGCTCGATGAGCCCGCGCAGCCGGGACTCCGTCGATCGATAGGTGGCGCGGGCCTCGCGGTGCACCCAGCTGATCGACGTGCCCGGCAGGATGTCGTGGAACTGGTGCAGCAGCACGCCGCGCCAGATCTCGTCCAGGCTCTCCCCCGGATAGGGCGCGCCCCGCAGGACCGTGGCCGCCGCGCCGAGGTACTCGGCCGCCCGGAGCAGCGATTCGCACGCCCGGTTGTGGCGCTTCATCGCCACCTGCGACGTCAGGGTGCCCCGGTGCAGCTCCAGGTACAGCTCGCCGCGGTGGACGGGCGCCAGTGGCTTGGCCACCGACTCGACCTCGCGCAGCTCCGCCTCGGCGTCCTCGAAGAACTCCGCCGGAGTGCGGGACACCACGCGTGGCGCGCCCTCCAGGTCGGCGAAGCGGCGCAGCCGTTCGGCCATCTCCCGGGTGGGGCCGCCCCCGCCGTCGCCGTAGCCGTAGGGCAGCAGCGAGTGGGAGGCGATCGCCTTGTCCTTGAAGGTGGTGACCGCGTGGCGCAGTTCGCGGGCGGTGACCTCGGCGGCGTAGGTCTCCGCGGGCGGGAAGTGGGTGAAGATGCGGGTGCCGTCGATGCCCTCCCACCAGAAGGAGTGGTGCGGGAAGGTCGTGGTGTCGTTCCAGGAGATCTTCTGCGTCAGGAACCAGCGGGCCCCGGCCCGGCGTGCCAGCTGTGGCAGCGCTCCCGAGTAGCCGAAGGAGTCGGGCAGCCATACCTCCCGCGGTTCGAGACCGAAGCGGTCGAGGAAGTACCGTTTGCCGTAGGTGAGTTGGCGCACCATGGACTCACCGGTGGGGATGACGCCGTCCGGCTCCACCCACATGCCGCCGACGGGCACCAGCCGCCCTCGCTCCACGTGGTGGCGCACCCGCGCGAAGAGTTCGGGGTAGTGGTCTTCGAGCCAGGCGAAGTGCTGCGCGGCCGACATGGTGTAGACGAGGTCCGGGTGGGCGTCCAGCAGGGCGAGGGCGTTGGAGACGGTCCGGGCGAGTTTGCGCACGGTCTCGCGCAGCGGCCACAGCCACGCCGAGTCCATGTGGGCGTGGCCCACCGCGGTGATCCGGTGGGCGGAGGCATGGGCGGGGGCGGCCAGCAGCGGGGCGAGGTGGGCGCGTGCCCGGCGGGCACCGGCTTCGGCGTCCGCCTCGTCGTAGGCGTCGAGGGCGCGCTCGATGCCGTACAGCAGGCGCCAGTGGCGCGGTTCGTCCTCGGTGAGTTCGGCGGCCAGGCCGCCGAGGACGTCCAGGTCGGAGAGGAGGGCGTGCACCTCCGGCGCGAACACGGCGGTCTCCGCGCGCCGTAACCGGAACTGCTCGAACGGTTCCCGCGCGCCCTTCTCGCCGTGCTCGGTGGCGACGAAGGGCGGCAGGCCCAGCAGCAGGGGGTTCGCGGCGGCCTCCACGTAGAGCACGAAGCGGCCGTCCGGGTCCAGCAGCCCCGGTCCGGTGTCCCCCGCAGCGAGCCGGATCGCCGTCTGCCGCGGGTGCAGGCCCTTGACGACGGTGCCGTCCGGTGTGAAGACCAGGCCCTCGCAGTGGCCGCCGACGGAGTGGTCGAACCAGCCCAGGTCGAGCAGCAGGTCGACCGGTCCGGGCGTCCCGGGCTCGACCTTGCCGCTGACGCGGAACCAGGTCGTGGACCACGCGGGTCCCCACGCGTCGCCCAGGGCGAAGGGGCGGTAGTCGGGGCGGCCGCGGCGCGGCTCCGCCGTCAGCCCGAGGGCGTGACGGGGGCTCACCGGCTCGCCGTCGTCCCCGACCGTCCATGCCTCGATCTCGACGTCCCCCAGGCGGCTGTGCAGCCGGGGAAGGATGCGCTCACGACGTACGCGGTCAAGCCGCTCAAGGGTCCTGCTGAAGTGACGGTGCATGCGTGGTCCTCATCGCGGAGGAGAAGCAACAGGTCGTCTAATACGTTTTAGTAGAATCGCGAGTGGCCGCAGATTAATACGTTTCAGTTCGCCAGTCACCGCGGCGGATCATCACGGTTGCGTAAAGTCGACGTGGGTCACGAGGGAGGGGCGATGCCACCGAGGAACCATGCCTCGTCAGGAGCGGGGGCGGACGCGGACCCGGGCTCCCCCGGTCGCCCGCACGCCGGGGAATTACCGGCCCGGCTGCGCAGCACCGACATCGCACGGCTCGCGGGCGTCTCCGTCGCGGCGGTGTCCATCGCGGTCAACGGGCGCCCGGGGCTGAGCGACGCCACCCGCAAGCGCATCCTCGATGTCGCGAACGAACTCAACTGGCGCCCGCACCTGGCCGCCCGCGCGCTCAAGGGCGCGGCCAACGACGTGGTCGGCATCGTCATCGCCCGCCCCGCGCGCACGCTCGGCGTCGAGCCCTTCTTCGCCCAGTTCCTCTCCGGCCTCCAGTCCTGCCTGTCCAACCGGGGCATCGCCACGCAGTTGCTCATCGTCGAGGACACCGAGACCCAGATCGCGGTCTATCGGCGCTGGGCGGCCGAGAACCGCGTGGACGGGCTCGTCCTGCTCGACCTCGCCGTCGACGACGTCCGGCCCCAACTCGTCGCCGATCTGGGCATCCCCGCGGTGGTGCTGGGCAGCCACGGGAACCCCATGCCGCTGACCAGCGTCTGGGTGGACGACCACGCCGCGACGGTCAGCATCCTGCGCCACCTGGTCGCCCTCGGGCACCGGCGCATCGGCCACGTCAGCGGCACGGTGGCCTACCAGCACACCCAGCGCCGTCTGCGGGCCATCGACGACGTACGCGACTCCACCGGCATCGACGTGACGTCCATCGCCACCGACTACTCCGACGCCCAGGGCGCGTCGGCGACCCGCCGTCTACTCGAAACCCGCCCCCGCTACACGGCGGTCGTCTACGACAACGACGTCATGGCGGTCGCCGGACTCGGCGTGGCCACCGAGATGGGCATCCCCGTCCCCCGCGACGTCTCCGTGGTGTCCTTCGACGACTCCGTGCTCACCACCATGGCGCACCCCTCGCTCACCGCGCTCACGCGCGACACCTTCGCGCTCGGCACGCTCACCGCCACCGAACTGCTCCGCGTCGTGGCCGAACGGCCCGCGCCCCGCCCCGTGCAGGCCCCCACCCCACAGCTCGTCCTACGACAGAGCACCGCCGCTCCCGCCGAGCGGTGACGCCTTCAGGCTTCAGGCTTCAGGAGGAGACCGTCATGGCCCAGCCCTTCCCGCCCACCGCACCGGACGCGCACGGACTCCTCGATGTCGGCGACGGAAACCGGATCTACTGGGAGACCAGCGGAAACCCCGAGGGGAAGGCGGCGCTGTGCGTGCACGGCGGCCCCGGCAGCGGCGGGCGCCGCGGCAGCCGCACGATGTTCGACCCCGAGGTCTACCGGGTCGTCGTGTTCGACCAACGTGGCTGCGGTGAGAGCCTGCCGCACGCCGCCGACCCGGCAGTCGATCTCGTTCACAACACCACCCACCACCTCATCGCCGACATGGAGCGGCTGCGCGAGCACCTGGGCATCGAGCGCTGGCTCCTCTACGGCGGCTCCTGGGGCTCGACGCTGATCCTGGCCTACGCGGAGCGCCACCCCGAGCGGGTCTCCGAGATCGTCATCCCCGGCGTCACCATGACCCGGCCCGAGGAAATCGACTGGCTCTACCGCGGCGTCGGACGCCTGCTGCCCGGCCCCTGGGAGGCGTTCCGCGACGCAGTGCCCGAACCGGACCGCGGCGGCAGTCTCGTGGCCGCCTACGACCGGCTGCTGAACAGCCCGGACGAGGCGGTCCGGGTCAAGGCGGCGCGGGACTGGTGCGCCTGGGAGGACGCGGTCATCGCCCATGAGGTGCTGGGCAACCCGGGCTACTACAGCGACAAACCCGATGACGCGCTGATGGCCTTCACCCGGATCTGCGCGCACTACTTCGCCCACGACGCCTGGTTGGAGGACGGGCAACTGCTGCGTGACGCGCACCGGCTGGCGGGGATCCCCGGGGTGCTGATCCACGGGCGGCTCGACCTGGGCAGTCCGCTGAAGACCGCGTGGGAGTTGTCCAAGGCGTGGCCGGACGCGGAGCTGAAGGTGATCGACGAATCGGGGCACACGGGCAGCCCCGCGATGCGGGACGCGATCCTGGAGGCGATCGCCCGATTCGGAAGGGAGACCCCGTAGCGACCGCGGATCAGAGCCCCTATGGCGACGGCCGCGGTCAGGCGGACGGCAGCGCGGCGGCGGCCGCCCCGGCGAGATCGGTGGCCATCTCGCAGGGCCGGTCCTTGCGGCCCGCCCCCTTGACGACCAGGGCCACCCGCTCGGTCCCCTGCACCCGGTCCACGCCGGTGTACTCGCGATGGACCACCTCGACGCGGCAGGTCCCCGGGCCCTCGTCCTCCGGCAGAACGATGGCCTGGTGATCGCTGAGCCGCGTCGACCGCGCGTTCTCGTCGTCGGGCAGGCTGCCCTGGTCGAAGCGCAGGTCCACCTCGTACTCGCTGGTGGTGCTCTTCCACTGGCAGTCCCAGCGGCCGAATCCGACGTCCGGGTCCTGGGCGTCGATGCCGGGCACCTCTTCCAGCGCCTTGATGTCGAGCAACGTACAGGCGTCCTTGTGCGCCAGCGAGCTGGCCGGAAAGTCCGGGGAACGCCGCGGAATCGCACCGCGGTTGAGCACCTTGACCGCGCGCCCCGTGGCGGTGTCGGCGGTGTCGCACAGCGGCTCCTTGACCTCACCAGGGCGTCTCGCGGCCGCGGTGACCCGGAGGCTGTTCTCGCGGGCGCCGGTCACCGCCACGGCCCGCTCGCACTCGTCGCGCTCGGCGGCACGCTCCACGACGGTGACCCTGCCGGTGGTCCTCCGTGCCACGCCCTCCGGCAGCGGATCGGCGTCGAGCTCCACCCTGACGTCCACGACCTCCTCGCCGCGCTGCTTCAGGAGGACGTCGCACCGGTTGAAGTTGCCGTAGTCGGCGTCCAGTTCGGCTTGCTCGTAGCCGTCGAACAGGTCCGCGTTCAGCAAGGCACAGGGGTTGGCCGTACGGGGGTCGCCGATGAAGTCCGCGCTGGTCAGCTTGGCCGGTTCGGCGGAGGGAGCGGCGTTGTCCGTCCCGGAGTCACCGTCCAGGCTCATCACGACGAACGGTACGGCGATGGCCAGCGCGGTGACGGCGGCGGCACCGGCCGTCAGCAGCGGGCGGCGCCGGACGAGGCTCGTCGGCAGGCGCGGCTGTCGCGCTCCCGCGGCGTCCTCGCGGTACACCACGGTGGCCGTATAGGGCGTGGTCGCCGCCGCCTCGGGGAGCGTCGGGAACTGCTCGGGCGGGCCCGCGATGTCCGCGAGGGCGCCGAGCGCCTCGGCGGCCGTGGGCCGGGCCCCGGGGTCATGCTGGAGCATCGCGGTGAGCAGCTCCCGGAGCGGACCGACCCGGGGGCTGATGGCCTCCAGCCGGACCATGCGCCCGGCGCCGCGCAGCGGTGGGGTCCCCGTCACCAGGCAGTACAGGGTGGCGCCGAGGGAGAACACGTCGGACGCGCGCTCGGGTGCGCCCCGGAACGCCTCGGGAGCGGCGTAGTACGGGGTGAGGCTGACCGGTCCGTTGGGCGTGATCGTCTCGCTGCCGTCCACCCGGTACGCGGCGCCGAAATCGGCCAGCTTGGCGACCCTCTCGTGGGTGACCACGATGTTGCCGGGCTTGACGTCGCAGTGCACGATGCCCTTGGCGTGCAGGGCCGCCAGCGCGCTCGCGATCTGCGCACCGACGTGCGCCGCGAGTTCCGGGGCCATCTTCACCGGGACGTCCAGGCTCCCGCCGGTCACATGTTCCATCACCAGCCAGAACGTGGACCTCTTGCCCTTGCCCGCGCGGACGGCGTCGTAGAGGGTGACGACATTCGGGTGGCTGAACTTCGCCAGGGCGCGCGCTTCGGCCAGCAACTCGTCGAAGTCGGCCTGGCTGTTGTCCTCGAGCAGGGCCCGTTTGAGGACGACGGGACGGCCCAGCTCCGTGTCGACGGCGAACCAGACCGCGCCTCTCCCTCCTTCGACGGGCCCCCTTGTGAGCCGGTATTTGCCCACCCTCTCCCCCCGCCGCACGGCGAACTCCCCTCTCGCGAAACCAGAATCCCTGCTGCCACCAGGCACGTAGTCCGAACTTAGCGCCCACGGGGGCGGGCCCGCACCGGTTGTGCCGCCCTTGAGGGCGGTTCCGGGCGCGGGGCGTGCCCGCGGCGGGCCCGGCCTGGCCGGTTGAGAAGGGAATTCACGCGCCACTGCGGAAATCTTCACGTTTGTGAGGGTTGTGGCCGCCCGAATGCGCATGCGGAGGTGCCGGGCTCGCCCGCGACGGGGAGGCCCGGCACCGTCTTCCGCCGGTCAGGAGTGGGTGACCTTGAGACCGGATATGCGGACCTCGCCGTAATTGTCGCCGTCGCACGGGTCCGAGTTCTCGCAGTTGGCCTGGGTGTAGGCCCCTGCCTTGAAGTAGTTGGTGTCGCCGTCGTCGGAGATCGTGGTCTCGCGCTCCCCGTTGTAATAGACGTCGATCTTCCCGTTCCGCGCCACGAACTTGGCCTCGAACTCGGTTCCCAGCTCGTAGTCGTCGGTGACGAGGTGGTGGTGGGAGTCGTCGCCCTTGGTGATGTAGAGCTTGCTGCCTTCGAGGCGGAAGACCGTGACGTCGTCGTCCCCGCCGTGGATCTGGGCCCCGACGAGATGCGGCTTGTCGTTGGGGAGCGCCATGAACGCCTCCTTGACCACCAGGGTGTGGGTGCCCTCGGTGGTCGACCAGCCCGCCTCCTCTTCCCCGCCGTCGGTCATCTCCCGCAGCTCGGCGCGCGGGTAGCTGGAGCCCCCCGTCGTCACGCCGTCGACGGCGGACCGGAACCGGACCGCGTCGCAGTCCTCGGTGACCTGGAACCAGGGCGTGGCGGAGAAGGTGGTGAGACCGGGCTGGGTGATCTCGGTCGGGTCCTCGTCCTCGCCGGTGGGCAGGGTCAGCTTCCAGTTGGTCAGGTCGAGGACGTCGGCGGGGTACGTGCACCGGGCGGCCGTGGCGTCTTGGGGGTCGGCGGCGTCGGCCTGCGCCGGAATCGCGAGGGCGGCCGCCGAGGCGACCGCGGTGATACCCGCGAGAGCGACGATGCGCATGCGCGTCATGGGAGTGTTCCTTCCTGTGTCAGCCGCCGCCATCGTTCGCCGACACGTTCGGGACGGGTCCCGAAGACGGGCACGGAGACGGCCCCGAAGACGGACACGGGGGAACCGGCCCGACGATCACGCGGGATCGGGCCAGGGGGCGTCGTCCTCGATCAGGTCCAGGTCCGGGGGCACGAGCGTCGTGGACTCCACCAACCCCTTGAGCAGGTTGTGCAGCAGACCATTGTCCGCGGGGCGCCCCTGCGACTTGTCGTGCATCAGCGGGTACTTGAAGCCGGTTTGGTGCAGGCGGCGGCGTACGGCCTCGATCCGGTACTCGATCTTGCGCTCGTTCCAGCCCGCGTCCGGGCGGAGGTAGCCGAGTTGCCGGGCCGCCATGGCGTAGCTCATGGGGCGCGGATCCTCCTCGTACAGCAGGTACCGCTGGCCGAGGACGACCAGCAGCAGCCGTTCGTCGTCGTCGAGGGGCCAGATCTCCGGCCGCAGGGTCTCGGCGCGCCGCCGCGAGACCGGCCCTTGGTCGTCGTGGCCCGCCACGTACAGCTCGACCAGGTGTTCCCGGTAGCCGGAGCCCTTGACGAACAGCGGGGTGTACCCGGTCTCGAGCGGGATCGGCTCGGTGCTGAGGTGCATCATCCGGCCGCGGGGCAGCCGGACGAGCTGCCGCCCGGTGTTCCGCAGCCACCACTGCCCCTGGCGGTAGGTCAGCTCGCCGTGGCGCCGGCTCACCCGGAGGTCGTCCACGCCGACCCCCAGGTCCACGTCCGGCTTCTGACCGCGCCCGAAACAGACCGTCAGGCCCGGCTGGGGCAGTGCGCTGAGGTCACCGGTCAGGGTCCGGGCATGCAGGCTGCCGGGCGTGGTGGGCGCGACTCCGCGCGCGAGGCTGGCGGAGAGGGGCATCGGGTGTCTCCTCGGTTCGGGGGATGCGCGGCACGTGCGCGGTCACACGCGCCCAGGGTCCGCTCCCTGCTCCGGGACCCGTCCCCACAGCACGTTCGCCTCACAGCGTACGAGCCAACTGGCGTGTGACGGGACGGGTCCCGAAGCCGCGGACGGACGATCCCGGCAGGACCCCGGGCACGGCCGACCTCCGGCCACCGGACCAGCGGACCCGCGAGCAGGGAGGGCACGATGACCAGTTCACCGGACGAGGACCACGGGCCGGAAGCAGCCCCGGCCCGGCGGCCGTCCCAGGTCACCGCGGCCGTCTCGCTCCTCATCCTCTCGGCGTTTCTCGGCACCACCATCGCCGTGAACGACCCGGCGATGACTCAGTCCGTGTACCTGCTGCTCTTCGTCACCATCGGTGCTGCCGTCCGCATACTCGGCGGCGGCCGCACGGCCCGCGTCACGGGGACGGTGACTGCCGTGCTCTTGCTCCTCTATCTGGGCCCGCACGCGATCTGGGGGCTGTCGGCGCCGGGCGGGGTGTTCCAGCCGGATTACGCGGTGCGCGCCATCCTCGCCATCGGCGCCTCCGGCACCGGCGTGGGCCTCCTCTACGCGCCGCCAAGCCGCGCGTACTTCCGCGTACGCCCCCGGCAGACCGTCCGGTGACGGCCCCTCGCCGTCCGGCGGGACTACCCGAATACCGGCGGGTGAGTTAGGTTAGGCATACCTAAGTAGCCCGCTTGGTGTCCGCCCTACCCGCGCCTGGAGCCCCCGGATGCGTCCTTCTTCCACCCGCGCCACCACCCCGACCGCCGCCGAGCGCGTCCGGGCGATCCTCGCCGCCGCCCACTCGATGTCCGTGGTGAGCGACGGGGTCAGCACCGAAGTCCGCCGCCTCGACGGCACGGGGGCGATGGGCCACTTCCACCTCCACCCGCCGTTCGAGGGCACCCCGGGGGCCCGGACGGCGATGCGCATCCCGGTGCGGCTGGAGCTCACCGACATCGCCCCCACGCCCGTACGCGACCGCCTGCGCGCCCGCGTCACGGTGACCGGGCTGCTGGCCGCTCCGTACGACGCGGAGGCCAAGGAGAGCACCTGCCTGGAGTTCGGCCAGGCGGTCCTGGAGGACGACCGGGGACGCACGTACGTCACCCTCCACACCCTCCAGGCGGCGCCCCTCGACCCCATCGCGACCAGCGAGGCGAGCATGCTGACCCATCTCGTCGACGACCACAGCGAACTCGTCCCCCTGCTGCTGCGCCTCGTCCACCCCCACCCGGACAAGGGCATGGTGCGCGCCCTCCCCGTGGCGATGGACCGCTACGGCATCACCCTGCGCCTCGAACACCCGCGCGCCCACCACGACGTCCGGCTGCCGTTCAAGACCCCCGTGACCGACATCAACCAGGCCGGACCCCAGATCCACGCCCTCCTCACCACGGCGCGCCGCCTCTCCCACTCGGGCAACCTGCTGGCCTGAGCCACCGGTGCGTCACCCGGCTTCGGCCCGGTGGCCGCTCATCACGGCCAGGCTTTCGTCGCGGATGGGCCGTGAGGTGTCGCGGTCGGGGCGGTAGGGGGCCAGGGCGGGTGCGGGGCTGGCGGTGGTGAGTTCCTCGGCGGCGAGGGCGGCGAGGAGCGGGGCGAGGGTGACACCGCTGTGGGTGGCGATGGTGTAGAGGCCGGGCGCACGGGGGTGCGGGCCGACCAGGGGAAGGCCGTCTTCGGGAACGGGGCGGACGCCGATCCGGGTGCCTCCCAGGGCGCGGAAGGCGGGCAGGACCGCGGCGCACCGGCCGAGGAGGTCCGCTTCGGGCGGCACCTGGGTGTCCGGGGTCGGGGCGAGGAGCGCGTCGACCGGCCAGGAGATGGCGCACACCCGGTTGCCCGGGGCGGGGCGCAGATCGACGCCGGGGGTGGCGACGATGGCGCGCAGCGGCTCGGCGAGCGGGACGGACTCGCCGACCAGGCCGGGGATCCGGCGCAACGGCAGCCGTACCCCGGCCAGTTCGGCGATGCGTCCGGCGTCGGGGCCCGCGCAGTTGACGACGTGGTCGGCCTCGAAGGGGCGGCCCCGCGCCTCGGCGCCGCGCACCCGTTCACCGTCCCGCAGCAGGGCGGTGACGGGGGTGTCGTAGCGGATGTCGGCGCCCAGCGCGGCGGCCCGGTCGAGGAGGGTGTGCGCGAGGAGGGGGGCGTCGTACCAGGTGGCGTCGTCGTGCACGACGAGTTCGGTGGCGCGGCAGGAGGCGGGGTCGACGGCGGGTGCGAGGGTACGCAGTTCGCCGGGGTCGGCCGTGCGGCAGGGGTGCCCCCAGTCGGCGAGGCGCTCGGCACGCGCGCGGAGGGTGCGCTGTTCCTCCTCGGTGTGGCCCCACTGGACGAGCGGTGCGGGATGGCGCCAGCCGGGGGCTCCCGTGCGGGCCCGGATCTCCCGCTCCAGTTCCCGGTGGAGCGCGGCGCTGCGCTGGTTGAGCAGGAAGTAGGAGTGGGGGGTCTTCAGGTGGGTGACGTCGATGGAGAAGGTGGCGCTCGAGGTGCCCGGGGTGCGGCCGCCGGCGTCGAGCACGGTGACGTCGACACCTGCCTCGGCGAGGCGGTGCGCGGTGGCGGCGCCTATCACTCCGGCGCCGATGACGAGGGCACGGGTCATGAAGACTCCTTACAGTGGCAGGACAGTGGCGAGGCGGTTCAGAGGACCTTGCTGAGGAACGCGCGGGTGCGTTCGTGGCGCGGGTCGCTCAGTACGTCCGCGGGCGGGCCGGTCTCGATGACGGCGCCGTCGTCCATGAACACCAGCGTGTCGCCGACCTCCCGGGCGAAGCCCATCTCATGGGTGACGACGACCATGGTCATGCCGTCGTCGGCGAGCGCCCGCATCACCTCCAGCACCTCGCCGACGAGTTCGGGGTCGAGCGCGGAGGTGGGCTCGTCGAACAGCATCAGTTCGGGTCGCATGGCCAGGGCGCGGGCGATGGCCACCCGCTGCTGCTGGCCGCCGGAGAGCTGGGCGGGGTAGCTGTGTGCCTTGTCGGCGAGGCCGACGCGGTCGAGGAGCTCCGCGCCGCGTTCGCGGGCCCGTGCCTTCGGCTCCTTGCGCACCTGGACGGGAGCCTCGATGACGTTCTCCAGCGCGGTCATGTGCGGAAAGAGGTTGAAGCGCTGGAAGACCATGCCGATGCCCCGGCGGCGCCTGGAGACGGCCTTGTCGCTCAGCTCGTGGAGTTTGCCGTCCCGCTCTTCGTAGCCGACGAGTTCACCGCGGACGTACAGGCGCCCCCGGTCGATGGTCTCCAGGTGGTTGATGCAGCGCAGGAAGGTGGACTTGCCGGAGCCGGAGGGGCCCACCAGGCACAGGACCTCGCCGGGCGCGACGGTCAGGTCGATGCCCTTGAGCACCTCGGTGCGGCCGAAGCTCTTGTGCACGCTCTCGGCTCTGATCACGGCTGGGGTCAACGTGCGGTCTCCTCACGGTGTTTCCGGGTTGCGTTGCGCAGCCGCTGGAGCGGGGTGGGCGGCAGGGTGCGGCTGGTGCCGCGGCCGAAGCGCCGTTCCAGGTAGTACTGGCCGACGTTGAGCACGGAGGTGGCCACGAGGTACCAGAAGCAGGCGACGACCAGCAGCGGCACCTGCTGGAAGTTGCGCGAGTAGATGCCCTGGATGGAGGTCAGCAGCTCGGGCACGGCGATGGCGAAGACCAGCGAGGTGGTCTTCAGCATGGAGATCGCCTGGTTGCCGGTGGGCGGGATGATGATGCGCAGCGCCTGCGGCAGCACGATGCGGCGCAGGGTCTGCCCGCGGGACATGCCCAGCGCCTGGGCGGCCTCGCTCTGGCCGTCGTCGACGGAGGTGATGCCCGCACGGACGATCTCGGCCATGTACGCGGCCTCGTGCAGCCCGAGGCCGAGGACGGCGGCGGTGAGCTGGGTGATGAGGACGTTCGTCTCGGCCTCCACGAACGTCGGTCCCCAGGGGACGCCGAGGCCGATGGTGGGGACGATCGCGGAGAGGAAGTACCAGAAGAGGAGCTGCACCAGCAGCGGGGTGCCGCGGAAGAGCCAGATGTAAGCCCAGCTGAGCCGGGACAGGATCGGGTTGGCGGACATCCGCAGCACGGCGAGGACGACACCGCCGACGATGCCGACCGCCATGGCGAGGGCGGTCAGCAGCAGGGTGGTCCGCAGCCCCTCCATGATCACCGGCGAGAAGAGGAACTCGCCGACGGTCCCCCACTGCATCCGGGGATTGGTGATCCAGCCCTCCAGGAGGAAGACCAGCAGGAAGGTCACGACGATCGCGGCGACGCGCTGCCCCGGACGCCGCACGGGGACGGCGCGCAGGGTTTCCGCGGCGGGGCCGGAGCCGGTGCCGCCGGAGTCCGCCCGGGTGAGGGTCTCGGTCATGCCGCACCCCCGTTCACGGTGGCGCGCTTCAGCGCCCCGGACGTGAGCTTCCACTGCTTGAGGATCTTCGCGTAGGTGCCGTTGTCGATGAGTTTCTGAAGGGCACCGCGGACAGCCCGTACCAAGGTCCGCTCCTCCTTGTTGATCAGGATTCCGTAGGGCAGGAAGCGGTACGGCTCACCAGCCGTGCGGAACCTGCCGTGCGACATCTCGGCCTGGTAGTCGACGGTGGGGGTGCCGCCGACGAACGCGTCGGCGCGGCCCGTGGACAGGGCCTGGAAACAGCCGACGGAGTCGGGGAAGACCAGTGTCTCCAGCTCGGGCTTGCCGTCCGCCGCACACTTCTTCGCCTGCGCCGCCACGTCGTCCACCTGCGACGTGCCCTGCTCGACGGCGACCTGGCTGCCGCACAGGCTGGTGAGGGAGCGGATGTTCCCGGCGGCCTTCTCCGACGCCAGGATCGAGCTGCTGGTCTTCATGTAGTCGACGAACGTGACCTGCGACTGGCGCTCCTTCTTGTCGAGCATCGCCTGGATCGCCACGTCGTAGCGGTGGGACCGGACACCGCCGATGATGCTGTCGAAGTTCGCCTTCACCAGGTGGACGCGGAGGCCGAGGACCTGGCCGACCGCGCGGATGAGGTCGGGTTCGGCGCCGATGACGGTCTTGTTGTCGAGGTCCAGCAGGGACAGCGGCGGGTAGTCGTTGCCGACGGCCGAGGTGAGGGACCCCTGGTCGCGGATGTCCCGCGGGAGCAGGGCACGGAGCGCGGGGTCGACGCGCTGCTCGGGCACCTTGGACTGGTTGACGGACGTGGTGCCGCCGCACGCCGTCACGGTCGGCGTGAGCAGTGCCGCGAGCGCGAGGGGAAGTGCGGTGGCGCGGGCTCGCGCCTGACTTCCGGGCACGGTGCCTCCCTTCTGGGCTGCTGGTCAGGGGATCTGCGCGGGGCTGGTGGACGCCCAATCTGCGCGACGGCGAGGGCCCGGGCAAGAACAGAGAGAATGAACGTTTCCACGCGGAGTGTTAAGTTCCTTTGATGCTGACCCCGCCGCAGCTCCAGGCGATATGCGAGGTGGTCGCCGCGGGCTCGTTCCGTTCGGCCGCGCAGCGCCTCGGCTACACGCCCTCCGCCGTCTCCCAGCAGATCTCCACCATCGAACGCGCCCTGGGCGTCGCGCTCTTCGAGCGCTCACCGCGCAGCGTGCGCCCGACCCCGGCCGGGCTCCAGCTCGCCCGGCGCGCGGGGCGGCTGCTGGCCGACCTGTCCGCGACGGAGGACGAGATGCGCGCCTACGCCGCCGCCGAGCGGGGGCGGCTGCGGCTGGGCAGCTTCTGGTCCGCGGGGTTCCGGCTGGTGCCGACGGTGCTGACGGGGTTCCTCCGCGACCGGCCCGACGTCGACGTCCGCTACGAGGAGGGCGACCCTCAGGTGACCGTGCCCGCGGTGGTGGAGGGGCGGCTGGACCTCGCCGTGATCTTCGAGTACGGCGTGGTGCCGCACAGCCGGCCCGACGGCCTCGACCACACGCTGGTACGGGAGGAGCCGCTGTACGTGCTCCTCCCGGCGGGGCACCCGCTGGGAGGACGGCGGCACATCCGCCTCGCCGACCTGCGGGACGAGCGCTGGATCAGCTACCACGAGGACACCGACGCGGCGCGCTGTCTGCGCCACATCTGCGCGGCCGGCGGCTTCCTGCCCGAGGTGCTCTTCCGTACGAACGACTACAACCTGCCCTACGAACTGGTCCGGCAGGGCCTGGGGGTGGCGATCGCACCCGAACTCGCCATCATGGACACCTCCGCCTCACCCGACGCCTCCGGCACCCACCTCGTCCGGCTCACCGATCCCGCCCACACCCGCCGGGTCTATGCCACCCGGCGCACCAGCGACCCCAACCCGTTCCTCCCCCAGGCCCTCGCCCTCCTGCACACCGCCGCGGCCGCCTTGCCCGAGCGGGACGGCGGGGAGTGGCCCACGGTCACCGGCTGACACCGGTCCAGGCGGTGTCCTTGTCCTTCCCGCCTTCCTGTCCACCGAGGTCGCCAAGACCATCTCCGGCGGCATCGTCGACGACTCCCTGGTCACCCCAGGGATGATCTTCGCGGGACTGGTCGGGGCCATTCTCTGGAACCTGCTGACCTGGCTGGTCGGGCTGCCCTCGAGTTCGTCGCACGCCCTGTTCGGCGAATTGATCGGTGCCGTGTGGGTCGGGGCGGGCGCCCATGGTGTGCACTTCGACAAGGTCGTCGAGAAGGTGCTCGTCCCGGCGGTGGCCTCGCCGGTCGTGGCCGGTGTCGCCGCGCTGCTGGCCACCTACCTCGCGTACCGGCTCACCGACCGGGCCCGCAAGAAGTCGGTGACCAAGGGCTTCCGGGCCGGGCAGATCGCCTCGGCCTCGCTCGTCTCCCTCGCGCACGGTACGAACGACGCGCAGAAGACCATGAGTGTCATCACGCTGACCCTGATCTCGGCGGGCGCGCTCGGCCATGACGCCGGTCCGCCGCTGTGGGTGATCGCCTCCGCGGGGCTCGCCATCGGGCTCGGCACGTATCTCGGCGGCTGGCGGATCATCCGCACCATGGGCAAGGGCCTCACCGAGATCCAGTCGCCGCAGGGTTTCGCCGCCGAGACCGCCTCCACCACCGTCATCCTCACCTCCGCGCACCTCGGCTTCGCCCTGTCCACCACCCAGGTGGCCTCCGGCAGCATCCTCGGCGCGGGACTGGGACGGCGGCTGGCGGAGGTGCGCTGGGGCGTCGCGGGCCGCATGGTCATCGCCTGGATGGTCACGCTGCCCGCCGCCGCGGTGGTCGGTGGCGTCTCCGCGAGCGTGGTCACCAACGGCGGCAACATCGGCGCCGCGGTGGTCGCCCTGGTCGGCGCGGCCCTCGCCACCGGCATCGTGGTCCTCTCCCGCCGCAACCCCGTGCACGCGCAGAACGTGAACGACACCCACGAGGTCACCCTCCGCACCGAGCCGCCGGCCACGGTCGGCTCGGCCGCGTAACTCCTTTCGCAGCACGGCTGAATCACGGAGAGTGGAAAAACGATGCAACTCGACTGGAGCGCACTCGGCCAGGTCGCCGCGGTGAGCGTCGGCGTCACCGTCGCCGTGGTCACCGTCTTCGCCCTCGGCGTCCTGGGCCTCGCCCGCGTCGAGGCGGCCCGTGAGGAGAACGGCACCGGCTCGACCGTCGGCCTCACCCAGGCCGGGCTGTGCTTCATGGCGTGCGCCGCGGTGGTGGGTTACGGAATCTATCTGATCGTGCCGCAGTTCCACTGAGGCACCGTGGCGGAAAGGAACACCGGATGACGACACCGCCCTTGCTGTCCGAGCTGGCCGACCTGCGGGTCGACTACAGCGACCACGACGATCCCGTGCTCCTCCGGCCGGACAGAAGCCCGGTCGACACGTGGCGGGAGAACTATCCGTACGCGCAGTGCATGGAACGGCCAGTGGTACTTCCAGCGGTACGTGGAGCATCTGCCGACCGCGGGCGAGATCGTGCTCTTCGACCGGTCCTGGTACAACCGGGCCGGTGTCGAGCGGGTGAGGGCTTCTGCGCGGAGGACGAGTACCGGCGCTTCATGCGCCAGGCGCCGATGTTCGAGCGGATGCTCGTGGACGACGGCGTGGACCTGGTGAAGTTCTGGTTCTCGGTGTCCCAGGGCGAGCAGCGCACGCGTTTCACGATCCGCCAGGTGGATCCCGTACGGCAGTGGAAGCTCAGCCCGATGGACCTCGCCTCGCTGGACCGCTGGGACGACTACACCGCCGCGAAGGTGGCCATGTTCCGCGACACGGACACCGATCACGCACCCTGGACGGTGGTCAAGAGCAACGACAAGAAACGGGCCCGCGTCGAGGCCATGCGCAGCGTGCTCGCCCGTTTCGACTACGCCGACAAGGACGAGGAGGTCGTCGGCACCCCCGATCCGCGCATCGTGGGCGCGGCGGCGGGTCTGCTGGAGGCAGGCGAAGACGACACAGCCGACACCGCCAGGGTGCGCTAGTCGCCCGGGCTCAGCCCACGGCGGCGGGGCGGCCGGTGCGCAGGGAGGCGTAGGCGGCAAGGACGATGCGCAGGGTGCGCAGCCCCGCCTCGCCGTCGGGGCGGGGGCGGCGGCGGGTGCGGGCGGCGTCGAGGAACTCGTCCAGCATGGCGGCGTCCAGGTCGGTGCCGCCGGGTTCCCAGCGGGCGCGGCCGCTCCGCGTGTCGAAGCCGCCGAGCAGCCGGGGGAAGGCGTCGAACTCGACGATGGCGCGCTCCCCCACGCAGGTCAGGGTCAGGCCGCCCCAGGTGGGATGGGCCGGGGGCTGGCTCCAGCTGCAATCGATGGTGGCGACGGCGCCGCTCGGGTAGCGGACGGTGACCAGGCCCGCCGTCTCGACGGGCGAGTCGGCGTCGAGGACGGTGTTGGCCTGGGCGTAGACCTCGGTGGCCTGTTCGCCGTGCAGCAGGACGTCCATCAGGTCGGCGAGGTGGACGGTGTGGTCCATGACCGCGCCGCCGCCCGCCAGCTCCGGGTCGGCGAACCAGCGGCGGACGCGGGCGGGGTTGGTGCCGTTGTTGGTGCCGTGGACGCTGACGAGGTCCCCGAGGGAGCCGTCGGCCAGGGAGCGGTGGAGGGCGTCGAAGGCCGGGCTGAACCGTACGGGGTAGGCGGTCATCAGGCCGACTCCGGCGCGCGCACACGCGTCGATCATGGCGCGGGCGTCAGCCTCAGTGGTGGCGAGCGGCTTCTCGCAGAGCACATGGGCTCCGGCCGCCGCCGCGCGCTCGACCAGGGACCGGTGGCGGGCGTTCTCGCTGCACACCACGACCGCGTCGAGGGGCTGCGAGAAGGCCTCGTCCCAGGTGTCCGCGTACGGCGCGCCCAGCCGCTCGGCGAGGGCGCGCCCGCGGGTGGCGTCACCGGGCGGGGCGTCGGGGTCGGCGGTGATCAGGTCGATGCCGTCGCGGTCGCGCAGCAGCTCGACGTACGTCGCGGCGTGGACGTGGGCGAAGGACAGTACGGCGACCCTCACGTGGGGGTTCCTTCCTCGGTGGCGGTCAGCTCGACGGCGCGGCCCGTGCGCGCGGAGTGGGCGGCGGCCTCGGCGATGCGGACGGCGGCCACGCCGTCGCGGGCGCTCACCCGCGGCGCCGGGCC
>NZ_RIBZ01000308.1:0-46852 GCF_003721215.1 Streptomyces botrytidirepellens | reverse complement strand
GCTGGCCGCGCGGCTGCCGGAGGAGGCCGCCGAGGCGCCGGAGGCGCCGATCCCGCCCGCCCCGCGCGACCGGCCCCTGCCGCTGTCCGCCGCCCAGCGGCGGCTGTGGTTCCTGGACGACCTGACCTCCGGCGGCACCGAGTACAACACCGGGGCCGGGCTGCGGCTGAGCGGCCCGCTCGACACCGGCGCCCTGCGCCGCGCGCTCGGCACCCTGGCCGCCCGGCACGACGCGCTGCGCACCACCTTCGTCACCGTGGACGGGCACGGGGTGCAGCGGATCGCCGAGCGGGGCACCGTACCGCTCGACCACGCCGACCTCGGCGGGCGGCCCGCCGCGGAGCGCGACGCCGCCGTCGAGCGGCTGCTGACCGACGAGCTGAACCGCCCCTACGACCTGGCCGAGGGCCCGCTGACCCGGGCGCTGCTCATCCGGCTCGCCGACGACGACCACGTGCTGCTGCTCGCCCAGCACCACATCGTCACCGACGGCTGGTCGGTCGGCCTCCTGGTCCGCGAACTGACCGCGCTGTACGGGGCGGAGGTCACCGGCACCGACCCCGGCCTCCCCGTGCCCGCGCTCCAGTACCCGGACTTCGCCGTCTGGGAGCGGAACCACCCGGTGCCGCCCGGGCAGGACACCGACCTGAAGTACTGGCGGACCCGGCTCGCCGGAATGCAGACCCTGGAGCTGCCCACCGACCGCCCCCGCCCCCCGGTGCGCACCACCGCAGGGGCGGTGCACCGGCGCGAGCTGCCCGCCGATCTGGTGGCCGCCCTCGGGCGGCTCGGCCGGGAGCGGAACACCACGCTGTTCACCCTGCTCGCGGCGTCCGTCGCGGTCCTGTTCTCCCGCTACTCGGGCCAGCGGGACGTCGCCTTCGGCACCGTCACCAGCGGACGCCACCGCAAGGAGCTGGAGTCGGTCGCCGGGTTCTTCGTCAACACGCTGGTGCTGCGCGCCGACGTCGACGGGGACAGCACCGTCGAGCAGTTCGTGGACGCGATGCGCGAAACGGTGCTGGACGCCTTCAGCCACGACCGGCTGCCGTTCGAGCGGGTCGTCGAGGAGCTGGCCCCGAAGCGCGACGCCAGCCGCAACCCGCTGGTGCAGGCCCTGGTCGTCCAGCAGGGCGCCATGGTGCCCGCCCGGGAGGCGGGCGGCGTGACGATCGCCGAGCACTCCCTGCCGCGCCCCGCGGCGCGGTTCGACCTGGTGCTGGAGTTCCTGCCCCGGGACGACGGATCGCTGGGGCTCACCGTCGAGTACAACTCCGATCTGTTCGACGCCCGGACGATGGAACAGATGGCCGGGCATCTGCACCGGCTGCTGACCCGGATGGTGGCCGACCCCGGCAGCACCCTGATCGAACTCCAGATGCTGAGCGACGCCGAGTGGCACAAGCTGCTCGACTCCTGGAACGGCACCGGCCAGGCCCTCACCGACGCGACGCTGCCCGAACTCTTCGCGGCGCAGGCCGCGTCGCGGCCGCGGGCGACCGCCGTGACCTGCGGGGAGACCCGGCTCTCCTACGACGAGGTGAACCGGCGTGCCAACCGGCTCGCCCGGCTGCTGATCGACCGGGGCGTCGGCCCCGAGGGCTTGGTGGCGCTGGCCCTGCCGCGCTCGGCCGACCTGGTCGTCGTCCTGCTGGCGGTGCTCAAGGCGGGCGCCGGATATCTGCCCGTGGATCCCGCGTACCCGGCCGAGCGCATCGCGTTCATGCTGGACGACGCCGCGCCCTCGACCGTCCTCGCCACCGCCGACACCGCGGCCTGCCTGCCCGCCGGCGCCGAACCGCTGGTGCTGGACGACGACGCGGTCCGCGCCGAGCTGGCACGGCGGGCGGACGGCGACATCACCGACGCCGAGCGGACCGGCCCGCTGGACCGGTCCCATCCGGCCTACGTCATCTACACCTCCGGGTCCACCGGCAGGCCCAAGGGCGTGGTGGTCACCCACCAGAGCGTGGCGGGCCTGGCCGCCTGGGCCGAGGCCGAGCTGGGGCGGGAGCGGCTGACCGGGGTCGTGGCCTCGACCTCGCTCAACTTCGACGTGTCCGTGTTCGAGATCCTGTGCCCGCTGCTGGCCGGGGGCAGCATCGAGGTCGTCCAGGATCTGCTGGTCCTCGCCGACCCCGCGAACCGGCCGCGCGCGACCGGGCTGATCAGCGGCGTCCCGTCGGTGTTCGCCCGGCTGCTGAGCGGGGACGCCGGACAGATCGACGCCGGATACATAGAAGCCGGACGCATCGACGCCGGGACCGTCGTCCTGGCGGGCGAAGCGCTGCCCGCCCAGACCGTACGGGACATCAAGGCGGCGCTGCCCTCCTGCCGCATCGTCAACATGTACGGGCCGACCGAGGCGACCGTCTACGCCACCGCCTGGTTCTCCTCGGGCGAGGCGCCGCGGCAGGCGCCGCCGATCGGGCGGCCCGTCGCCGACACCCGCGCCTACGTCCTGGACCCGACGCTGCGGCTGGTGCCGCCCGGGGTGACCGGCGAGCTGTATCTCGGCGGCCAGGGCCTCGCCCGGGGCTACCTCAACCGGCCCGGGCTGACCGCCGACCGCTTCCTCGCGGACCCCTTCGGGACGCCGGGCAACCGCATGTACCGCACCGGTGACCTGGTGCGCTGGGGCAGCGACGGCCAGCTGGAGTACATGGGCCGGGCCGACGACCAGGTGAAGATCCGCGGCTTCCGCATCGAACTCGGCGAGGTCGAGACGGCGCTGCTGCGCCACCCCGGCATCGCCGAGGCCGCCGCCGTCGCGAAGGAGACCGGCGGCCACAAGCGGCTCATCGCCTACGTCGTGCCCGCGCCGGGCAGCACACCGGACCCGGCCGCGCTGCGCACGTTCCTGGGGAGCAGCCTGCCCGACTACATGGTGCCCGCCTCGGTGCTGGTCATGGAGCGGATGCCGCTCAACCCCAACGGCAAGCTGGACCGGAGTCGTCTCCCCGACCCGGACTGGTCCCCGGCGGCGCCGGGCTACGTGGCGCCGCGCACCGCGACCGAACGGACCCTCGCCGCGGTCTGGGCCCGGATCCTCCATGTGGAACGCATCGGGGTGGAGGACAACTTCTTCTCCCTCGGCGGGGATTCGATCCTCAGCATCCAGGTGGTGTCGCAGGCGCGGCAGGCCGGGCTCTCCGTCACCTCCCGCGACGTCTACCGCCACCAGACGATCGCCGCCCTCGCCCTGCACCTGGACACCTCGGCCGCGCAGCCCCGGCCGGACGCCACCGGTGCGGAGGCGGCCACCGGGGACCTGCCGCTGACGCCCATCCAGCACTGGCTGTTCGAGCACGACCCCGAGCGGGCCGGGCACTTCAACCAGACGATCTCCCTCGTCCTGCCCGAGGACGTCGACGAGGACGCGCTGCGCCGCGCCCTGGAGGCGGTCGTGGCCCACCACGACGCGCTGCGCTCCCGGTTCCCCTCCGAGGACGGCGGCGGGAGCCGGTGCCAGCGGATCGACGGCGGCGCGGCACCGGAGCTGACGGACCTGCTGCGCCGCCACACCGGCGACGGCGAACCCCACCTCGGCGGCTTCGACCTGACGGCCGGACCGCTGCTGCGCGCGGTGCTGGAGGAGAACGCCGGGGCCGGAGAGCGGCCGGTGCTCCACCTCACCGTGCACCACGCCGTCGTGGACGGGGTCTCCTGGCGCATCCTGCTGGAGGACCTGGACACCGCCTACCACCGGTCGGCCGGGCTTCCCGCCGCCTCCTCCCCGCTGCGTACCTGGGCCCGGCGGCTGAACGACCACGCGAAGGCCGGGGGTTTCGACGCCGAGGCCGCGTACTGGACCGGCCTGGTCCGGGACTCCGATCCGTCGCTGCCGGTGGACCTGGAGGGGGCGGACGGGGCGAACACCTACGCCTCGGCCCGGTCGGTCACCGTCACGCTCGACCGGGACGAGACCACCGCCCTGCTCCAGACGCTGCCCGAGATCTACCGGACGCAGGTCAACGATGTGCTGCTGAGCGCGCTGGCCCGAGTGCTGGGCGAGTGGACCGGGCGCACCCGTGTACCGGTGGACCTGGAGGGCCACGGCCGCGAGGAGATCTTCGAGGAGGTGGATCTGTCCCGTACGGTCGGCTGGTTCACCACCCGCTTCCCGGTCGCGCTCGACCTCCCCGAGGGTGACTGGGGCGACGTACTCAAGTCCGTCAAGGAGCAGTTGCGGGCCGTGCCGCAGCGCGGCCTGGGGTACGGGGCGCTGCGCCATCTGGCCCGGCCCGAGGACCTTCCGACCGGTCCCACGGCCGGGATCAGCTTCAACTACCTGGGCCAGTTCGAGCTGCCGGGCGACGGCGACGGGCTCTTCCGCGGCCTCCACCGCGAACTGGCCCTGGACGCCGACCCGGAGTCGCCGCGCCCGCATCCGCTGGAGGTGGTCGGCCGGGTCGAGGACCAGCGGCTCGCGTTCACCTGGTTCTACTCGGCGAACCTCCACCGGGAGGAGACCGTCGGGCGGCTGGCCGGGGAGTTCCTGCGGGCGCTGCGCGCCATCGCCGGGCACGCCGCCGCGCCCGGCGCGGGCGGCCGCACCCCGTCCGACTTCCCGCTGGCCTCCCTCGACCAGGCCGCGGTGGACCGGCTGGTGGGCGACGGCAGCGCGGTGGAGGACGTCTACCCGCTGACCCCCACCCAGGCGGGCATGCTGTTCCACGGGCTGTCCCAGGAGGACCGGCGCGCCTACTTCCAGCAGCTCACGTTCGTCCTCGACGGGGTGTCCGACCCGGGCGCGCTGGCCGCGGCCTGGCAGCGGGTCACCGACCGCACACCGGTGCTGCGCAGCCGCGCCGAGTGGGACGGCGTGCCCGAGCCGCTCCAGGTGGTGGAGCGCGGGGTCCGGGTGCCGGTCACCCGTCTCGACTGGCGCGGGCTGTCCGAAGCCGAGCGCCGGGAGGAGTCGCGGCGGTTCCTCGCCGAGGACCGGGAACGGGGTCTCGACCTGGCCGCGGCGCCGCTGATGCGGCTGGCGCTGGCCCGGCTGTCCGACACCGAGGTCCAGGTGGTGTGGACGTTCCACCACCTGATCCTGGACGGCTGGAGCCTGTTCCAGGTGCTGTCCGACGTCTTCGCCTGCCATGCGGCCGGGGCGGCGGCGGCGCTGCCCAGCCGCCGCCCGTTCCGCGACTACGTGGCCTGGCTGCGGGACCGCGACTGGGCGGAGGCCGAGGAGCACTGGCGCTCCCGGCTCGGTGATCTGTCGGAGCCCACCCCGCTGCCGTTCGACCGGGAGCCCACCGAGACCCATCACGCGGAGTCCACCGCCGACGTGCGGGTCACGCTGCCCGCGGACGCCTCCCGTCGCCTCGCGGAGCTGGCCAGGGGCGCGGGGCTCACCATGAACACCCTGCTCCAGGGCGCCTGGACGCTGCTGCTGTCCCGGTACACCGGCCGCGCGGACGTCGTCTTCGGGACCACGGTCTCGGGCCGTCCGCCGGAGCTGCCGGGCGTCGAGGCGATGACCGGCCTGTTCATCACCACCGTGCCGACCCGGCTTCCGGTGCCCACGGGCGGCACCCTGCTGTCGTGGCTGCGGGAGGTGCAGGAGCGGCAGACCGAGGACCGGCGCTTCGACTTCGTACCGCTCACCCGGCTGCGGTCGATGACCCGGCTCGAGGAGCGGGTGAACCTCTTCGACAGCATCGTGGTGTTCGAGAACTACCCCGTCGGCGGAGACCTCGCCGCCGCGCACGGGCTGGCCCTGCGGGACCTCGACGGCGTCGAGACGACGAACTACCCGCTGAGCCTGGTGGTGTACCCCGGCGAGGAGATGGCGCTGCGGCTGGGCTACGACCCGGCCCTGTTCGACGCCGCGACGGTTCGGCGCATGGCCGAGTACCTGTCGGTGCTGCTGACGAACATGGCCACCGGCCCGGACCGGGCGCCCGCGCGCCTCCCGATGCTCACCGACGCCCGGCGCGCCCAGGTGCTCCGCGAGTGGAACGACACCACGGCCCCACTGCCCGAGGGTTCGGTGGCCGATCTGTTCGCCGCCCAGGTGCGGCGTACGCCGGACGCGCCCGCCCTGGACGGCGACGGCGGCCCGGTGAGCTACCGGGAGCTGGACGCGCGCGCCAACCGGCTGGCCCACCGACTCATCGGGCTCGGGATCGGTCCGGAGCGGCCGGTGGCCGTGCTGATGGACCGGTCCGTGGAACTGGTGGTCGCCCAGCTGGCGGTCGTCAAGGCGGGCGGGGTGTACGTACCGCTGGACACCCGCGCGCCCGGGGACCGGCTGCGGCTGGTGCTGGCCGAGGCGACGGCGGACGTCCTGCTGACCGACCGCGCCTGGGAGCGGACCGCCGCCGACATCGGGCACGGCGGGCGGACGCTGCTGGTGGCGCCGGGTGCCGAGGGCGGCGACGGGCCGTCCGGGCCGCCCTCGGTGGAGGTCTTCCCCGACAACACCGCCTACCTGATGTTCACGTCGGGCTCCACCGGGCGGCCCAAGGGCGTCGCGGTCCGGCACCGCGATGTGACCGCCCTCGCCCACGACCGCGCCTTCGCGCGCCACGACCGGGTGCTGGTGCACTCCCCGCAGGCGTTCGACGCCTCCACCTACGAGGTGTGGGTGCCCCTGCTGCGCGGCGGTACGGCCGTCCTCGCCCCGGTGGGCGACGTGGACGCGGACGCGGTCCGCCACGCGATCACCGGGCACGGGGTGAGCTGCCTGTGGCTGACCGCCGGCCTCTTCCGGCTCCTGGCGCAGGAGGCGCCGGACTGCCTGCGCGGCGCCCGGGAGGTGTGGACCGGCGGCGAGGCGGTGCCGCCCGGGGCGGTGCGCCGGGTGCTCGACGCCTGCCCGGAGCTGACGGTGGTGGACGGCTACGGACCCACCGAGACCACGACCTTCGTCACCCGGCGGCCCTTCCGCGCCGGTGAGGAACTGCCCGGGACGCTGCCCATCGGACGACCGCTGGACAACACCCGCGCCTACGTCCTGGACGGCGCCCTCCAGCCCCAACCCCCGGGCATACCCGGGGAGTTGTACATCGCGGGCGCCGGGCTCGCCCGGGGCTACCGGAACCGCCCCGGCCCCACGGCGGAGCGTTATGTCGCCGACCCGTTCGGGCCTCCCGGCTCCCGGATGTACCGCACCGGGGACCTGGTGTCCTGGACCGCCGACGGTGAACTCGCCTTCGTGGGCCGCTCGGACGACCAGATGAAGATCCGGGGCTTCCGCATCGAACCGGGCGAGATCGAGGCCGCGCTGACCCGCCACCCGGCCGTCGCCGAGGCGGTCGTGGCGCTCGCACGGGACGGGGAGCGGAAGCTGCTGGCCGCCTATCTGGTCCCGGTGCGCGATGCCGCGGCGCCCGAACCTACAGAGCTGCGGTCCCTGGTCGGCCGGGAGCTGCCCGACTACATGGTGCCCGCGGTCTTCATCGCCCTGGACGAACTGCCCCTCACCGCCAACGGCAAGGTGGACCGCCGCCGGCTGCCCGAGCCCGACTGGGCGGCGGCCACGGCGGGCACGGAGTACGTGGCGCCCCGCACCGACGCCGAACGGATCCTGGCGGAGATCATGGGGCCGCTGCTGGGCCGGGAGCGGATCGGCGTCGAGGACAACTTCTTCATGCTCGGCGGGGATTCGATCCTCAGCATCCAGGTCGCCTCGCGCGCCCGGCAGGCGGGCCTGGCGGTGACGCCCAGGGAACTCTTCCGGCACCCCACCATCGCCTCGCTCGCCACCGTCGCCACCGCCACCGACCGGCCCGCCGCCGACGCGGGCCCGGTGAGCGGCGAGCTGCCGCTGACCCCGATCCAGCACTGGTTCCTCGGCACGGACAGCCCCCGGCCCGAGTACTTCAACCAGTCCGTCCTGGTCGAACTCGACCGGGACCCCGACCCCCGGGCGCTCCGTCAGGCCCTGCGGGCGCTGCTGGTCCACCACGACGCGCTGCGGACGCGCTTCACGCGCGGGGCGGACGGCACCGTACGGCAGTACTGCCCGCCGCCGGACGAGACCGGCGGCCCGCTGCGGGAGGTGGACCTGTCGGGGCTCGGGGAGCCGGAGCGGCGGGCCGCCGAGGAGGCGGCCATGGCCGAGGCGAACGCCGGGTTCGTCCTGGACCGGGGGCCGCTGCTGGCCGCCCGGCTGCTGCGCCCGGGCCAGGGCTTGCGGCCGTCGCTCTTCCTGACCGTGCACCACCTGGTGGTCGACGGCGTCTCCTGGCGCGTGCTGCTGGAGGACCTGGAGACCGCCTACCGCCAGGTGCTCGACGGCTCCCCCGCCGACCTCGGGGCGCGCACCACCTCCGTGCGGGACTGGTCCCGGCGGCTCGCCGAGCACACCGCGGCCGGTGGCTTCGACGCCGAACTCCCGCACTGGACGGCGGTGGCCGCGGACTGCGCCGCCGGAATTCCGGTGGACAGCGAGGGCGAGGGCGGCAACACCGTCGCGGCCATGGAGTCGGTCACCGTGACGCTGGACCGGGAGCGGACCACCGCCCTGCTCCAGCAGGTGCCCGAGGTCTACCGCACCCGCGTGGACGACGTGCTGCTCTCGGCGCTCGGCCGGGTGCTGGCCGAGTGGACCGGGCGGCGGCGGGTCGCCGTCGACCTGGAGGGGCACGGCCGGGAGGAACACCTGCTGGACGGCGTGGACCTGTCCCGTACCGTCGGCTGGTTCACCACCCTGTTCCCGGTCGCCCTGGACATCCCGGATGCCCCGGGCGGCGGCTGGGGCGAGACGCTGAAGTCCGTCAAGGAGCAGCTGCGGGCGGTGCCCGCCCAGGGCATCGGCTACGGCGCGCTGCGCCATCTGGCCCCGGACGCGCCGCTCGCGGACGCGGCGGAGCCCCGGATCAGCTTCAACTACCTCGGCCAGTTCGACTGGTCGGACACGGGCGGGACCACCGGCGACGACGCCCTGGTCCGCAGCGTGCGGGGCGGTCTGGGCGGTGACGCGGCACCGGAGTCGCCCCGGGCGCACCTCCTCGACATCGTGGGCCGGGTCGAGCGGCGCTGCCTGGAGATCACCTGGTACTACGGCTCCGGGACGCATTCCGAGGAGACGGTGTCCCGGCTGGCCGGGGAGATGCTCCGCGCCCTGGAGGACATCGTCGCCCACTGCGCCGAGCCCGGCGCCGGCGGCCGTACCCCGTCGGACTTCCCGCTGGCCCGGCTGGACCAGGCCGCGGTGGACCGGGTGGCCGCCGACGGGCGGTCGGTGGAGGACATCTATCCGCTGACCCCGATGCAGGCCGGGATGCTGTTCCACAGCCTCGTGGACCCGGCGTCCGACGCCTACTTCAACCAGGTGCAGCTGCGGCTCACCGGGGTGACGGACCCGCAGGCGCTGGCCACGGCGTGGCAGCGGACCACGGACGCCAACCCGATCCTGCGCACCCAGCTGGTCTGGGCGGACACCCCGGAGCCCCTCCAGGTCGTACGGCGGCGGGCCACCCTGCGGATCGCCCACCACGACTGGACCGGACGGTCCGAGGCGTGGCGCGAGGCCGAGCTGAGCAGGCTGCTCGCCGACGACCGGGCCGAGGGAATCGACCTGGGCAGCGCGCCGCTGACCCGCCTGGCCCTGATCCGGCTGTCGGCCGACGAGGTGCGGCTGGTCTGGACGTTCCACCATGTGCTGCTCGACGGCTGGAGCGCGGCGCAGGTCTTCGACGAGGTCTGCGAGCGGTACGCGGCGCTCACCACCGGGCGCGGTGCCGTCGTGCCCGCCCGGCGGCCCTTCCGGGAGTACCTGGGCTGGCTCGGTGAGCAGGACACGGCGGAGGCCGAGCGGTTCTGGCGCGGGGCACTGGAGGGCTTCACCGCCCCGACCGAACTGCCCCGCGACCGGCCCGCGGCCGAGGCGCACCGCACGGCGTCCTCGGGCACGCACCGGGTCACCCTCGGCGCGGAGGAGTCCGCCCGGCTGCGCACCGTCGCCCAGCGCAACGGGCTGACGATGAACACGGTGGTGCAGGGCGCCTGGGGGCTGCTGCTGTCCCGCTACAGCGGGACGGACGACGTGGCGTTCGGCACCACCGTCTCCGGCCGCCCCGCCGCGCTGCCGGGTGTGGAGTCGATGGTCGGGGTGTTCATCAACACCATCCCCACCCGGGTCCGGGTGGACGGCCGGAGCCCGCTGACGAGCTGGCTGCGGGACCTCCAGACCGCGCAGTCGGAGTCCCGGCGCTTCGAGTTCGCGTCCCTGGCGCAGCTCCAGAGCTGGAGCGAGGTGCCCGGCGGCATCGGCCTCTTCGACAGCATCGTGGTCTTCGAGAACTACCCCTTCGACAGCGAGGCCATCGCGGCACACGGCCTCCGCATCCACCAGGAACGGGATCTGGAGCCGACCAACTACGCGCTCAGCGTCGTCGTGGCGCCCGAGGAGCGGCTGTCGATCTCGCTGGACTACGACCCCGCCGCCTTCGACGCCGCCACGGTCGAGCGGCTGGGCGGATGCCTGCACGGGCTGCTGGCCGAGATGGCGGCCGATCCGGAACGGCGGCTGGAGGATCTGCCGCTGATCGGCGCGGCGGAAACCCGCCGGATCCTGGACGCGTTCAGCGGCCCCGTCGCCCCGGCGCCGGGCGCGGTCCTGCCGGAGCTGTTCGAGGCGCAGGCGTCCCGTACGCCGGACGCGGTGGCCGTGCGGGGCGGAGACCTGACGCTGACGTACCGGGAGCTGAACGAGCGGGCCAACCGGCTCGCCCGGCTGCTGATCGGCGCGGGCGCCGGTCCGGAACGCTTCGTGGCGCTGTCCCTGCCCCGTACGCCGGAGCTGGTGGTGGCGCTGCTGGCGGTGGTCAAGAGCGGCGCCGGGTATCTCCCGGTCGACCCCGCGTACCCGTCGGAGCGCATCGAGTTCATGATCGGCGACATCGCCCCGGACATCGTCCTGACCACCGGGGAGACCGCTCCCCGGATCCCGGACGGGCCGGGCCACCGGATCCTGCTGGACGACGCGGAGACCGGGCGTGCGCTGGCCGGGCTGGGCGCCCATGACGTCGGCGACGCCGAGCGCACCGCCCCGCTGGTCCCCGGCCACCCGGCGTACGTCATCCACACCTCCGGATCGACCGGTACGCCCAAGGGCGTCGTGGCCACCCACCAGGGTGTCGCCGCGCTGGCCGCCTGGGCGGCGGAGGAATTCGGCCCGGCGGGGCTCTCCCACGTCGTGGCGTCCACCTCGCTCAACTTCGATGTGTCGGTCTTCGAGATCATCTGCCCGCTGCTGGCGGGCGGTTCGCTGGAGATCGTGGCGGATCTGCTCGCCCTGGCCGAGCGGCCGGAGCCGTGGACGGCGTCCCTGATCAGCGCGGTGCCCTCGGCCCTCGGGCAGGTGCTCGGCAAGGGCGGCGTCTCCGTCACGGCAGACACCGTGGTGCTGGCCGGTGAGGGGCTCGCGGCCCGTACGGTGCGGGAGGTCCGTACGGCCATCCCGGGCTGCCGGGTGGCCAACATCTACGGCCCCACCGAGGCCACCGTCTACGCCACCGCCTGGACGTGCGACCCCGCCGACCCCGGCCGGACCCCGCCGATCGGCTCCCCGGTCGCCGCCACCCGGGCGTACGCGCTGGACGCGCGGCTGCGGCCGGTGCCCATCGGGGTGCCCGGCGAGCTGTATCTGGCCGGTCCGGGCCTGGCCCGGGGGTACTTCGGCCGCCCCGGGCTGACCGCGGACCGCTTCACGGCCGATCCCTTCGGCCCCGCGGGCAGCCGGATGTACCGCACCGGCGACCTGGTGCGGTGGGACGCGGACGGGCAGCTGGAGTACCTCGGCAGGACCGACGACCAGGTCAAGGTGCGGGGCTTCCGGATCGAGCTGGGCGAGGTCGAGGCCGCGCTCGCGCGCCATCCCGAGGTCGCCGAGGCGGCCGCGGCCGTCGTCGAAACCGACGGCCACAAACGGCTGGTCGGCTACACCGTCCCGGCCGCCGGGGCCACGGCGGTCGATCCCGCCGCGATGCGCGCGTTCCTCGCGACGAGCCTGCCGGACCACATGGTGCCCGCGGCCGTCGTCACCCTGGAGCGGCTGCCGCTGAACCCCAGCGGCAAGCTCGACCGGCGGGCGCTGCCCGCCCCGGACTGGGCTGCCCCCGCCACCGGCCATGTGCCGCCCCGTACGGAGACCGAGAAGGCGCTCGCCGGGATCTGGGCCGAGGTGCTGGGGGTGGAGCGGGTCGGCGTCGACGACAACTACTTCACCCTCGGCGGCGACTCCATCCTCAGCATCCAGATCGTCTCCTCGGCCCGCCGGGCGGGCATCGAGCTGACCCCGCGCCATCTGTTCGTCCACCAGACCGTCGCGGATCTGGCCGCCGCCGCGCGGGACGTCCCGGCCACGGCGGTCGCGGCCGAACAGGGGCCGGTCGTCGGCGAGGTGCCGCTGACCCCCGTCCAGCACTGGCTGTTCGACACCCTCACCGACAGCCCCGGCCACTTCACCCAGGCGGTGTCCGCCGAGCTGACCGGGCCGGTGGACGAGGACACGTTGCGCGCCGCCCTGGACACGCTGCTCGACCACCACGACGCGCTGCGGCTGCGCTTCGAGCGCACCGGGAACGGCCGCTGGCGCCAGCACAGCGTGCCGCCGGGCGGCGACCGGGTGCTCGACGTACATGACCTGTCCGCCACCGACCCCGGGTTGCGGGAAGCGGCGATGCGGGAGGCGGAGCAGCGGATCCGGGCCGGATTCCAACTGGACCGTGGGCCGTTGTTCAAGGCCGTGCTGTTCCTGCGGGGCGACGGTGAGCGCCCGGTGCTCAGCCTGATCGCCCACCACCTGGTGGTGGACGCCGTCTCCTGGCGGATCCTGCTGGAGGACCTGGACACCGCCTACCGGCTGCTCGAGGCCGGGCGGCCGGGGAGCCTCGGCCGGAAGACCACCTCGTTCCGCGCGTGGTCGCGGCAGTTGAGCGAGCACACCGTCGCCGGGGGCTTCGACGCCGAACGCGGCCACTGGACCGCCGCGCACGGCTCCCCGGACCTCCCCACGGACGGCGAGGGGCCCAACACCGCCGCCAGTGAGGAGACGGTGACGGTCCGGCTGGACACCGAGGAGACCCGGGTCCTGCTCCAGGAGGTGCCGGGCGCCTATCTGACCCGGATCAACGACGTCCTGCTGTGCGCGCTGGGCCGGGTGCTGGGCCGCTGGACCGGCCGGGACCGGGTGCTGGTCGCGCTGGAGGGGCACGGCCGCGAGGAGATCTTCGAGGGCACCGATCTGTCCCGTACGGTCGGCTGGTTCACCAGCATGTTCCCCGTCGCCCTGGACGGCGGCGCCGAAACCGGTCTCGAGGAGGCGCTGAAGACCGTCAAGGAGCGGCTGCGCGCGATGCCCGGGAACGGGCTGGGCTACGGGGCGCTGCGCCATCTGGCCCCGGACGCGCCGCTCGCCGGTGCGGCGGACCCGCAGATCAGCTTCAACTACCTCGGCCAGCTCGACTGGGACCTGCCCGACGGCGGTCTGCTGCACGCCCTGCGCAACGGCCTGGAGGGCGACATGAGCCCGGAGGCCCCCCGGCCGCATCTGCTCGACGTGGTCGGCCGGGTGGAGGGCAGGAAGCTGGAACTCACCTGGTCCTACTCCCGGGACCGGCACCATCGGAGCACGGTCTCCCGGCTCGCCCGGGAGACCATGGACGAGCTGCGCGCGATCATGCGGCTGTGCACGGGTGAGGGGGCGGGCGGACGCACGCCCTCGGACTTCCCGCTGGCCGCCCTGGACCAGGAGACGGTCGACCGGCTGGCGGGCGACGGCCGGGACGTGGCGGACATCTATCCGCTGACGCCCACCCAGAGCGGGCTGGTCTTCCACGGGCTGGCCCAGCGCGGCCAGGGGCTCTATGTGGAGCAGGCGACCTTCATCCTGGACGGGGTCCGGGACTCCCGGGTCCTCGCCGCCGCCTGGCAGCACGTCGTGGACCGCACCCCGGTGCTGCGCAGCGAGGTGGTGACGCAGGGGGTACCCGAGCCCCTACAGATCGTGCGCCGCGGCGCGGCCGTACCGGTCGAGGAGCTGGACTGGAGCGATCTGACGGAGGACGAGCGCCGGTCCGCGCTGGAGCGGCTGCTCGACCAGGACCGCGCCCGGGGGCTCGATCTCGCCGCGGCGCCGCTGCTCCGCGTCACCCTGGCCCGGCTGTCGCCGACCGAGGTGCAGGTGCTGTGGACCTTCCACCATGTGCTGCTCGACGGCTGGAGCGTCTTCCAGGTCCTGACGGACGTCTTCGCGGCCCACGCCGCCCTGGCCGCGGGGGAACAGCCGCGGCTCCAGGCCCGCAGGCCGTTCGCGGACTATGTCGCCTGGCTCGGACGGCAGGACCGCGCGCAGGCCGAAGCGCACTGGCGCAAGACGCTTGCGGGGTTCACCGCACCCACTCCCCTCCCCTACGACCGCAAGCCGACGGCGGAGGCCCCCACCCGGTCCTCACAATGGCTGTCGCAGCGGCTCGGTGAGCAGGAGACCGCAGCCCTGGAGGACTTCGCCCGACGGCACCGGCTCACTCTCAATACGATCGTCCAGGGCGCTTGGGGATTGCTCGTATCTCGCTTGAGCGGAGAGTCGGACGTCTGCTTCGGGGCGACCGTCTCCGGACGGCCGACCGAACTGCCCGGCGCCGACAGCATCACCGGCATCTTCATCAACACCCTGCCGGTGCGGTGTGCCGTGGACGGCACCTCCGCCACCGTCGACTGGCTGCGCGGGCTCCAGGCCGACCAGGCGGACGCGCGCGGCTTCGGCCACGTACCGCTCGCCCAGCTCCAGGGCTGGAGCGACGTGCCGGGCGGGGCCGACCTCTTCGAGAGCCTGGTGGTGTTCGAGAACTACCCGATCAACAGCTCCGCCGCCGCCGAACACGGGCTGCGGGTGCGTGAACTCCAGGCCCTGGAGAACACCAACTACGCGCTGACCGTGGTCGTCTCGCCCGGCTCCGAGCTGTCCGTCGAACTCGGCTACGACCCCCGGCTCTTCGAGGAGTCCACCGCGCAGGGGCTGGCCGCCCAGCTGACGCACGTCCTCGGCGTCCTCGCCGCGGCGCCCGACGACCAGCCGCTGGACCGGATCGACATCCTGCCGTCCGCGCTGCGCACACGGCTCCTGGTGGACTGGAACGACACCGCCGGCCCGGCCCCGCGGACGACCCTGGCGGAACTCTTCGAGGCCGCCGCGGACCGTCACCCCGACGCGCCCGCGGTCCTCGCCCCCGACGTCGAGCTGTCCTACGCGGAGCTGGACGCCCGGGCCAACCGCCTCGCCCACCGGCTCATCGCGCAGGGCGTGGGCCCCGGGCGGATCGTCGCCCTGGTGCTGCCCCGGTCGGTGGAGATCGTCGTCGCCCAGCTGGCGGTCGCCAAGGCGGGCGGCGCCCATCTGCCCGTCGACCCCGGCTATCCCGCCGAGCGCATCGCCCTGATGCTGGAGGACGCCGCACCGCACCTCACCCTCGACGGCCTCGACGAGGCCGAGGCTTCCGGGGAGCCCGCGCACCGGCCCACCGACCGGGACCGGACACGCCCCGTCGACCCCGACGACCCGGCCTACGTGATCTACACCTCCGGGTCCACCGGCACCCCCAAGGGGGTGGTGGTCACCCACCGCGGGATCGGCAACTTCGCCGCCGCCGAGGCCGAGCACTACCAGGTGCGGGAGGGCGACCGCGTCCTCCAGTTCGCCTCGCCCAGCTTCGACGCCTCCGTCCTGGAGCTGTGCATGGCGCTGCCCACCGGGGCCGCGCTCGTGGTGCCCGAACCCGGACCGCTGCTGGGCGAGCACCTCGCGCGGGTCCTGCGCGAGCGGCGCGTCACCCACACCCTGATCCCGCCCGCCGCGCTGGCCACGCTGCCCGTCGGAACCGAGAAGGAGCTGCCCGAACTGCGCACGCTGATCGTGGGCGGGGACGCCTGCGGTACGGAGCTGACGACCCGGTGGGCCCCGCACCACCGCATGATCAACTCCTATGGGCCCACCGAGGCCACCGTGGTCGCCACCTGGTCCGATCCGCTCGTCGCGGACGGCGCCCCGCCGCCCATCGGGCGGCCCGTCCCCAACACCCGGGCCTATCTGCTGGACGCACGGCTGCGCCCGGTGCCGCCCGGGGTGCCCGGTGAGCTGTGGATCAGCGGCCCGTCGCTGGCCCGCGGCTATCTGAACCGCCCCGGGCTGACCGCGTCCCGCTTCCTCGCGGACCCCTTCGGGCCCGCGGGCAGCAGGATGTACCGCACCGGCGACCTCGCCCGCTACGACGCCGAGGGCCGGATCCACCACCTGGGCCGCACCGACCACCAGATCAAGCTGCACGGCTATCGCATCGAGGCCGGTGAGGTGGAGACCGCCCTGGTCGGCCACCCCTCGGTCGCGGAGGCCGTGGTGACGGTCCGGGAGGACGAGCCGGGCGTCCGCAGGCTGGTGGCCCATCTCGTCCTCACCCCCGGCGCCGCCGCCCCGGCCGACGCCGAACTGCGCGCCGAGCTGGGCCGTACCCTGCCCGGCTACATGGTGCCGTCGGCGTTCGCCGTCCTGGACCGCCTGCCGCTCACCGAGAACGGCAAGACGGACCGTGCGGCGCTGCCCGCGCCCGGCCCCGCCACCGCGGCCCCGGCCGCCGGCCATGTCGAGCCGCGCACCCCCACCGAGGAGGTCATCGCGGAGATCTGGTCCGAGGTGCTGGGGGTGGCGCCGGTCGGCGCCGAGGACGACTTCTTCGCCCTGGGCGGTGACTCCGTCCGCAGCCTGCTGATCGCCTCCCGGGCGGGTGAGGCGTTCGGCCTCGACCTGACCCCGCGGGACATCATGACCGCGCACACCGTCTCCACCCTCGCCGACCTGGTCGAGGAGTACATCCTGCGCGAACTCGAAGACGCCGCTTCGGGCGGCAGCGACCACGACGAACGGTGAGGAACGAGAACATGACGTCCTCGAGGAACAGCCGCGCCTCCGCCCTGCCCGAAGAAATGCGCGAAGCCCTCCGCCGCCGTCTCGCGGGCAAGGCCGGACGCACCGCGGCGATCCCCCGCGCGGACCGCACACAGACCCTCCCGCTGTCCTTCGCGCAAGCGCGGCTGTGGTTCCTGCACACCCTCCAGCCGGACGAGGCGGGCTACAACAGCGCCGTCGCCCTGCGGCTGACCGGCGCCCTGGACGCGGCCGCGCTCTCCCGGGCGCTCGATGCCCTGGTGGAGCGCCACGAGGCACTGCGGACCGTCTTCGAGGAGGGTGACGGGCAGCCGTCGCAGGTGGTGTGCGAGGCCACCGCGGTTCCGCTGCCGGTGGCCGACCTCACCGGCGATCCCGGAGCACTGGACGCCACGCTGCTCGCCGAGTACTCCCGCCCGTTCGACCTGCGGACCGGTCCCCTGCTCCGGGCGCTGCTGGTCCGGCTGGCCGACGAGGACCACGTCCTGCTGCTCACGGCCCATCACATCGTCACCGACGGCTGGTCCATGGGCATCCTGCTGGACGAGCTGTGCGCGCTGTACGGCGCCCGGCCGGACACCGGCAAGGACCCGCTGCCGCCGGTGCCGGTGCAGTACCCGGACTTCGCGGTGTGGCAGCGGAAGCGGCTCTCCGGGGCCACCCTGGACAAGCAGCTCGACTACTGGAAGGGGCGGCTCGCGGACACCGTCCCGCTGGAGCTGCCCACCGACCGCCCCCGGCCCAGGTTGCGCACCTCGGCGGGCGCGGTGTACGAGTTCACCGTGGACCGGAAGGTCGCGGCGCGGCTGAAGGGGCTGGCGGCGGACCGGCGCACCACCCTGTTCTCCGTGCTGGTCGCCGCGTGCCAGGGGCTGTTCGCCCGCTGGTCGGGACAGGACGACATCGCGCTGGGCACCGTCACCTCCGGTCGTGGCCGCACCGAACTGGAGCGCGCCGTCGGGTTCTTCGTGAACACCGTGGTGCTGCGCTCCGGGGTCGACGTCGCGCGGTCGTTCCGCGAGCTGATCGACACCGCCGGTACGACGGTCCTCGACGCCTTCGCGCACGACGAGACGCCGTTCGAGCGGCTCGTGGAGGCCGTGGGGGCGCGCCGGGACGCCGGGCGCAACCCGCTGTTCGACGTGATGGTGCTGCTCCACAGCAATCCGCGGTCCGCGCCCCGCCCGGCCGGGCTGACGGCGACGAGCGTCGATGTGCCGCGGCAGTCCTCGACCTTCGATCTCAGCGTGGAGTTCGTCGAGGACGAACAGGAGCTTCGGGGGCTGCTGGAGTACAGCACCGAGCTGTTCGACGCGGAGACCGCCGAGCGGATGGCGGGGCATCTGCTGGTGCTGCTCGACGCGGCGAGCGCCGAGCCGGACCGGCCGGTGCGGGAACTCCCGCTGCTGACGGAGGCTGAGCGGCGGCAGGTGACGGCGTGGGGCCACGGCCCCGCCCTGGACATCGAGCCGACCACGTTCCCCGCCGTGTTCCAGGCGCAGGCGGCCCGTACCCCGGCGGCGACGGCCCTGGTCGCCGGGGACGAGGTGTACGACTTCGCGGCGCTCAACGCGGCCGCCAACCGGCTGGCGCACCAGCTGATCGGGCAGGGCGTCGGCCCCGAGCGGATCGTCGGGGTGAGGCTGCCGCGCACCGCCGACATGGTCGTGGCGATCCTCGCCGTCCTCAAGGCGGGCGGCGTCTATCTGCCGATCGACCCCGAACTCCCGGACGAACGCGTCGCGTTCCTCATGGACGACGCCCGGCCGATGCTGGTGCTGGACGAGGCGGCGCTGCGTACGGTCCCCGCCACGCTGCCCGCGACCGACCCCACCGATGCCGACCGGACCGGGGCGCTGCACCCGGACGGCGCGGCGTACGTCATCTACACCTCCGGCTCCACGGGCCGCCCCAAGGGAGTGGCCGTGACCCACCGGGCCATGGTGAACCTGCTGGTGGGCCACCGCCACGGCTTCGTGGCCGAGGCGGGCGGCGGTCCGCTGCGCGCCGCCCTGACCGCGTCGTTCTCCTTCGACACCTCGCTGGAGGGGCTGCTGCTCCTGGCGGACGGCCATGAGCTGCACCTCATCGACGAGACCACCCGGCTCGATCCGGCCGCGCTGGTGGACCACATCGCCGGGCACCGGATCGACTTCCTCGACCTCACCCCGTCGTATCTGCGGCAGCTCCTCCCGGCCGGGCTGCTCACCGATTCCCGGCACCGCCCCCGGGTGCTGATGCTGGGCGGCGAGGCCATCGGCCAGACGCTGTGGCGGCAGCTGGCGGAGGCGCCCGGCACCACGGCGTACAACTTCTACGGTCCGACCGAGTGCACCGTCGACGCGCTCGCCGCCCGGATCGGCGGCGCCGGGCGGCCGGTGGTGGGGCGGCCGCTGGGCAATCTGCGCGCCTATGTGCTCGACGCCCGGCTCCAGCCGGTGCCCGCCGGGGTCGCGGGCGAGCTGTATCTGGCCGGTGACCAGCTCGCGCGCGGCTATCCGCACCGCCCGGGGCTCACTGCCGCGCGGTTCGTGGCCGATCCGTTCGGGCCCGCGGGGGCGCGGATGTACCGCACCGGCGACGTGGCCCGCTGGACCGCCGCCGGGGAGCTGGACTACCTCGGCCGCGCCGACGACCAGGTGAAGATCCGCGGCCACCGGGTCGAACCGGGCGAGATCGAGGCCGCGTTGCTCGATCTGCCGTCCGTCGCCGAGGCGGCCGTGATCGCCGTGACCGACGACCGCGACCACGCGCGGCTGGCCGCCTACTACGTACCGGCCGCCTCCGCCGTGCCGCCCACCGTCCAGGAGCTGCGGGCGGCCCTCGGGCGCACGCTGCCGGGCCACATGGTGCCCGGCGCCTTCCTCGCCCTCGACGCCATGCCGCTCACCACGAGCGGCAAGCTCGACCGGCGGGCGCTGCCCGCGCCGGGGCCCGATGCCTCCCGGCGGGAGAACGCCTACGAGGCTCCGCGCACGCCGGTGGAGGAAGAGCTGGCCCGGATCTGGGCCGAGGTGCTGGGCGCCGAGCAGGTCGGGGTGTCGGACAACTTCTTCGAACTCGGCGGCGACTCGATCCTCAGCATCCAGGCCGTCTCCCGGGCGCGCCAGGCCGGGCTGCGGCTCAGCTCCCGGGACGTGTTCCTCCACCAGACCATCGCCGACCTGGCCGCCGCCATCGCCCCGCGCAGCGCGCCCGGTACGGACGACACCGTCCCCGAGACACCGACGGGCCCGGCGCCGCTGACCCCGATCCAGCACTGGTTCTTCGCCACCCACGGCCCGCTGCGCCACTTCACCATGTCGATGGTGGTGGACCTGCCGTACGACGTGGACGAGGCCGCGCTGCACACCGCCCTGGAGGCGGTGGCCGCCCACCACCCGGCACTGCGGACCCGGTTCGTTCAGGAAGGCGGCGAGTGGCGCCAGCACGCGGACGGCTCCGCCGCGGGGCCGCTGATCCGCCGCCACGATCTGTCCGGTCTCACGGGCGACGCGCTGCACACCGCGGCCGAAGCGGCCGCCGAGGCCGCCCGCGCCGAACTCGACCTCGCCACGGGCGCGTTGCTGCGCGCCGCGCTGATCCTGCGCGGCGCGGGCACCCGGCCGCGGCTGTTCCTGACCGCGCACCACCTGGCCGTGGACAGCGTCTCCTGGCGCATCCTGCTCGGCGATCTGGAGAGCGCGTACCGGCAGGCCGCGGCCGGGGCCCCGGTGCGGCTCGACCCGGTCGGCACCCCCTTCACCCGGTGGGCCCACCGGCTGAGCGACCACGTGCTTTCCGGGGAGCTGGACAGCGACCTGCCGTACTGGGAGGGCGTGGCGCGGGCGGGCGGCGCCGACCTGCCGGTGGACCGCCCGGGCCGCGCCACCGCCGGAACCACCCGCACGGTCCGGGTGCGGCTCGACCACGACACGACCGACGCACTGCTGCGCCGGGTGCCCGGGGTGTACCGGACGCAGATCAACGACGTCCTGATGAGCGCGCTCGGCCGGGTGCTCGCCGACTGGACGCGCTCCGACCGGGTGCTGGTGGCCATGGAGGGCCACGGCCGGGAGGAGATCGACGAGTCCGTCGAACTGTCCCGGACCGTCGGCTGGTTCACCACCCAGTACCCGGTGGCGCTCACGCTGCCCGGCGGCGGCTGGGGCGCGGTGCTGAAATCTGTGAAGGAGCAGCTGCGGGCGCTGCCCCGCCGGGGCCTGAGCTACGAGGCGCTGGCCCACCTGAGCGCGCCCGGCTCCCCCGCCCGTGCGCTGCGCGACGCCCCGCTGCCGGCCATCTGCTTCAACTACCACGGCCAGTGGGACTCGGCACCGGGCGACGACGCGTTCACCCTCACCGGCCAGACCCTGGGGCAGGATCTCGCCGCCGATGAGCCCTCGACCTATCTGCTCGATGTCTCGGGCGTGGTGGCGGCCGGGGAACTGGAGCTGACCTGGCTCTACTCCGACCGCGTCCACGACGAGGCCACGGTGCGGCGGCTCGCGGACGCGATGCTGGCGGCGCTGCGGGAGATCGTCGGCCACTGCGCGGAGCCGGGCGCCGGTGGCCGTACGCCGTCGGACTTCCCGCTCGCCCGGCTGGACCAGGCGGGCGTGGACCGGCTGGTCGGTGACGGGCGCGGAACCGAGGACGTCTATCCGCTGACCCCGCTTCAGGAAGGCATGCTCTTCCACCGCCTGGTGGGCGACGGGCAGGACGTGTATCTCGACCAGGCCACGCTGACCCTGGCCGGGGTGAGCGACCCGCAGGGGTTCGCCCTCGCCTGGCAGCAGACGGTCGACCGCACGCCCGTGCTGCGCAGCGGCGTGGTGTGGGAGGACGTCGAGCGGCCCGTACAGTTCGTACGCCACCGGGCCACCGTGCCCGTCACCCATGTCGACTGCCGGGAGCTGCCGGAGGAGCGGCGCGCGGCCGAGCTGGACCGGCTGCGGGAAGCGGATCTGGCGCTCGGCCTGGATCTGACGGCGCCGCCGCTGATGCGGCTGACCCTGGTGCGACTCCCCGACGACCAGGTGGCGCTGATCTGGACCTCGCACCATCTGATCCTGGACGGCTGGAGCCTGGCCCAGGTCTTCACCGAGGTGTGCGAGCGGTACGCCGCGGCCGCCCGGGGAGACCGCCCGGCGCTGACCGTCCGGCGGCCCTTCCGCGACTATCTGCACTGGCTGGACCGCCAGGACGGCCGGGAGGCCGAGGAGCACTGGCGGGCGCTGCTCGCGGGGGTCACCGCGCCCACGCCGCTGCCGTACGACCGCAAGCCCCTGGAGTCCCACCGGGCCGGGTCCTCGGCGACCGTGGCGGTGGCGCTCGGGGCCGGGGTCTCGGCGGAGCTGCGCGAGGCGGCCCGGCGCCGCGGGCTCACCGTCAACACGATCGTGCAGGGCGCCTGGGCGCTGCTGCTGTCCCGGTACAGCGGCGAGGACGACGTGGTCTTCGGCACCACCGTCTCGGGCCGCCCGGCGGAGCTGGCCGGGGTCGAGTCCATGGTGGGCATGTTCATCAACACCCTGCCCACCCGGGTACGGGTCGACGGCGCCCGGAACACCGCCGAGTGGCTGCGGGAACTCCAGGTGGCACAGGCGCGGGCGCGGGGCTTCGAATCCGTGTCGCTGGCCCAGCTGTCGGCGTGGAGCGAGGTTCCGGCCGGTACGCCGCTCTTCGACAGCATGGTGGCGTTCGAGAACTACCCCTTCGACGACTCCTCGGCGCGCGAGGCGGGGCTGCGGATCCTCGACGTCGCGTCGACCGACGCCACGAACTTCCCGCTGAGCCTGCGCGCCCATCTCTCCGACCGGCTCGGCTTCGACCTCGGCTATGACCCGGAGCTGTTCGACACCGGGACCGCGGCCGACCTCGCCGACCGGCTGTGCCGACTGCTGACGGAGATCGCGGCGGACCCGGACCGCCCGCTGCGGGCCCTGCCGTGGCTGACCGCCGAGGAGCGGCGGCGGATCCTGGTGGAGTGGAACGGCTCGGCGGAGGGCGTGCCGGAGCGGACCGTGGTGGACCTGTTCGAGGAGCAGGCCTTCCGTACCCCGGACGCGATGGCCGTCACCTGTGGCGCGGAGTCGCTGTCGTACGCGGAGCTCGACGCGAGGGCGGGCCGGTTGGCCCACCGGCTCGCCGCCCAGGGCGCGGCGCGGGAGCGGTATGTGGCGCTGGCCCTGCCCCGCTCGCTCGACATGATCGTGGCGATCGTGGCCGTGCTGAAGACCGGGGCGGCCTATCTGCCGATCGATCCGGACCAGCCGTCCGGGCGGATCGCCCATATGCTCGCCGACACCGAACCCGTGCTGCTGCTGACCACCGGCGACCTGGACGAGCGGATCGCGGCGGACACCGCCGTGCCCCGGCTGTGCCTGGACGACCCGGACGTGGCCGCCGATCTGCGGAACCGCCCCGCCACCGTCCCGGCCGCCGCCCGGCCGCTGCCGGACAGCCCCGCCTACGCCATCTACACCTCGGGATCGACCGGGATGCCCAAGGGCGTGGTCATCCCGCACGCCAATGTGGTGCGGCTGTTCTCGCACACCCGGCAGTGGTTCTCGTTCGACGAGGCGGACGTGTGGACGCTGTTCCACTCCTACGCCTTCGACTTCTCCGTCTGGGAGATCTGGGGACCGCTGCTGCACGGTGGTCGGCTCGTGGTCGTCCCCTATGCCGTATCGCGCTCCCCGGAGGAGTTCCTGCGGCTGCTGGCGGACGAGCGGGTGACGGTGCTCAACCAGACGCCGTCGGCGTTCTACGCGCTGATGCGGGCGGACGAGGAGAACCCCGGGGCGCAGCTTTCACTGCGCCGGGTCATCTTCGGCGGTGAGGCGCTCGACCCGCGTCGTCTGGAGGGCTGGTACGCGCAACACGCGAACTCCGACACCGCGCCCGTGCTGGTCAACATGTACGGGATCACCGAGACCACCGTGCACGTCACCCATACCGCCCTCGACCGCGCGACCGCGGCCCGCGCCACCGGCAGCGGCATCGGCACCGGCATCCCCGACCTGCGGATCTACGTCCTCGACGCGGCCCTCGAACCGGTGCCGCCGGGCGCGGTGGGCGAGCTGTACGTGGCGGGCGCGGGGCTGGCCCGTGGCTATCTGCGCCGCCCGGGGCTGACCGCGTCCCGTTTCGTCGCCGACCCGTTCGGCCCGCCCGGGAGCCGGATGTACCGCACCGGCGACCGGGCCCGGTGGAGCGCGGACGGGGAGCTGGAGTATCTGGGCCGCGCCGACGACCAGGTGAAGATCCGTGGTTTCCGGATCGAGCCCGGTGAGATCGAGGCCGCCCTGACCGCGCATCCGGCGGTGGCCCACGCGGTGGTGACCGCGCGCGAGGACCGGCCCGGGGTGCGGCGGCTGGTGGCCTACACCGTGGCCGCTCGTACGGTGGCCACCGGTCAGGGCGCGCCGCCGTCCGCCGCCGAGCTGCGGGAATTCCTCGGGCGCAGCCTGCCCGAGCACATGATTCCGGCCGCCTACGTCCCGCTGGACACCCTGCCGCTGACCGTCAACGGCAAGCTGGACCGGGCGGCGCTGCCCGCCCCGGGCGCGGACGGCTTCGCCACGAGCGCCGAGCGGATCGCGCCGCGCACCGAGGCGGAAGCCACGGTGGCCCGGGTGTGGGCCGAGGTTCTGGGTCTCGAGGAGGCGGGGGCCGAGGACAACTTCTTCGCCCTGGGCGGCGATTCCATCCTCGCCATCCGGGTGGCGTCCCGGCTGCGCACCGCCTTCGGCACCGATGTCTCGCCGCGGTCGCTGTTCACCCATGCCACCGTCGCCGGCCTCGCCACCGCCCTGAGCGCACCGGATAACGCCGCGCCGCGCGAGGTGATACCGGCCGTGGCGCGGGGAGGGGACCTGCCACTGTCGTACGCGCAGCAGCGCCTGTGGTTCCTGGACGGCTTCGACGACCGCGACACCGAGTATGTGACCCCGTTCGCGCTGCGGCTGCGCGGCCCGCTCGACACCGGCGCCCTGCGCGCCGCGCTCGACGGCCTGGTGGCCCGGCACGAGCCGCTGCGCACCACGTTCGCCGAGGTGGACGGCCGCGGTGTGCAGCGGATCCACGACCCGTACCGGGTCGAGCTGCCGCGCCACGACCTCACCGCGCTCCCCGCCGCCGAGCGGGAACGGGAGCTGGAGCGGCTGCTGGAGCGGGAGGGCGCCACCGCCTTCGACCTGAGCCGTGGCCCGCTGCTGCGGGCGTCCCTGATCGGGCTGGGCGACGAGGAACACGTCCTCACCCTGACGATGCATCACATCGTCACGGACGGCTGGTCCACCGCCGTCATCAGCGACGACCTGGGCGAGCTGTACGCGGCGGCGCTCGAAGGCCGGGCGCCGGAACTCGCCCCGCTGCCGCTGGGGTACGCCGACTACGCGGCCTGGCAGCGCGATCCGGACGGCGGCGCCGCCGCGCTGGAACCGCAGCTGGACCACTGGCGGAAGACGCTGGCCGACCTGGCGCCGCTGGAGCTGCCGACCGACCGGCCGCGCCCGGCCGTGCAGACCAGGAACGGGGCGCTGCTGGACTTCACGCTGGACGCGGAGCTGGTGGACCGGCTGCGCGAGACCGGTCGGCACGGCGACGCCACCCTCTTCATGACCCTGCTCGCCACCTGCCAGGTGCTGTTGGCGCGCTGGTCGGGGCAGGAGGACATCGCGGTGGGCACCGTGACCTCCGGCCGCGAGCGGCCCGAGCTGGAGCGCCTGGTCGGGATGTTCGTGAACACCCTCGTGCTGCGCGGCCGGGTGCGCGCGGACCGCCCGTTCGGCGAACTGCTCCAGGAGGTGCGCGACACCGTCCTCGACGCCTTCGCCCACCAGGACGTGCCGTTCGAGCGGATCGTGGACGCGCTCCAGCCGGAGCGGGACACCAGCCGCACCCCGCTGTTCCAGGTGATGGTGGCGCTGCACAACCTGGGCGGTGAGGTGCCGAGCCTGCCAGGGCTCGCCGTGGAGGCCGTACGGATCCCGAGCCGGACCGCCGCCTTCGACCTCGGCTTCGACTTCGTGGAACACCGGGGCGCCCTGACCGGGTACGTGGAGTACAACACCGATCTGTTCGACGCGGCGACCGTGCGGCGGATGATCCGGCAGCTGCGGCTGCTGCTGGAGACGGTGGCGGACGACTCCGGCCGTCCGGTGGGCGAACTCCCGCTGCTGACCGCGCGGGAGCGGCACACCGTGCTGGAGGAGTGGAACGACACCGCGCTCCCGGTGGCGGACACCACCTTCCCGCGCCACTTCGAGGAGCAGGCGGCCCGCACCCCGCACGCCACCGCGCTGGTGGCGCCCGACGCCACCTACGACTTCGCGGAGCTGAACGCCCGCGCCAACCGGCTGGCCCACCATCTGATCGGCCTCGGGGCCGGTCCCGAGAAGGTGGTCGCGGTCAGGCTGCCGCGCACCGCCGACCTGATGGTGGCCCAGCTCGCGGTCCTCAAGGCGGGCGGCGCGTATCTGTACCTGGATCCCGAACTGCCCGCCGAGCGCGTCCGGTTCCTGCTGGACGACGCGGCGCCCGAGGTCGTCCTCACCCCCGAGGCGCTGCGCGACGCGCCCCTCGACGGCCTTCCCGCCACCGACCCCACCGACCGGGACCGGCGCTCCCCGCTGCGCCCGGCGAACACCGCGTACATCAACTACACCTCCGGTTCCACCGGCCGTCCCAAGGGCGTCGCCGTCGAACACCGCCAGCTGGTCAACCTCTGCCACGACCACGTGGCCGGGCTCATCGGGCCGCACGCGGCCGAGGCGGGCCGTCCGCTGCGCGCGGCGCTGACCGCCGCGTTCTCCTTCGACACCTCCTGGGAGGGCGCGGTGTTCCTGGCCGCGGGCCAGGAGGTGCATCTGATCGACGACGCGGTGCGGTTCGACCCGGCCGCCCTGGTCGAGCTGATCGGCGCCCGGGAGCTGGACTTCCTCGACCTCACCCCCTCGTACCTCCACGAGCTGATGGCCGCCGGGCTGTTCGACGGCCGCCACCGGCCACGGATCGTCATGGTGGGCGGCGAGGCGCTGGGGGCGGCGCTGTGGCGGGAGCTGCGCGCGGTGCCCGGAGTGGCGGCGTACAACTTCTACGGGCCCACCGAGTGCGCCGTCGACGCGGTGTACGGGCGCCTCGCCGACCTCGGGGACCGTCCGCTGATCGGGCGTCCCGGCCACAACCTGCGGGCGTACGTCCTGGACGGGGCGCTGCGCCCTGTACCCCCCGGCGTGCCGGGCGAACTGTATCTGGTCGGCGCCCAGGTGGTGCGCGGCTACCGGGGCCGTCCGGGGCTGACCGCGCTCCACTTCGTCCCCGACCCGTACGGCCCGCCGGGCTCGCGGATGTACCGCACCGGCGACCGGGCCCGCTGGACGGCGGACGGGGTGCTCGAATTCCTCGGCCGCGCCGACGACCAGGTCAAGATCCGTGGCTTCCGCATCGAGCCCGGTGAGATCGAGGCCGCCGTGCTGGACCATCCGGCGGTCGAGGACGCCGTGGTGGCGGCCCGCGAGGACTCCGGCCACCGGCGGCTGGTGTGCTACCTCGTGGCCACGGGGGCGGACGCCGCGCCCGGCGCGGTGGAGCTGCGCGCCCTGCTCAAGCGGACCCTGCCCGACTACATGGTCCCGGCGGCGTTCGTGACGCTGGACCGGATGCCCCGTAACGACGCCGGAAAGGTCGACCGGCGGGCGCTGCCCGCGCCGCCCGCGCAGCCGGAGGCGGAGACCGCGTACGTGGCGCCGCGCACCGAGGCGGAAACCGTGCTCGCGCGCGTGTGGTCCGAGGTGCTCGGCACCCCGCGGATCGGGGTGGAGGACAACTTCTTCGCCCTGGGCGGCGATTCGATCCTCAGCATCCAGATCGTCTCCCGCGCCCGCCAGGCCGGACTGCGGATCACCTCCAAGGACATCTTCCGCCACCAGACCATCGCGGAACTCGCGGTGACCCTCGGGTCCGCGCCGGCGCCGGAGCGCGCTCCGGCCGCCGCACCGACGGGCCCGGCACCGCTGACCCCGATCCAGCACTGGTACCTCGACGGGCGGCGGCCCGGCGACCCGCACCACTTCACCATGACCCACCGGCTGCGGCTCGCCGACGACCTCGACGAGGCCGCGCTGCGGCGGGCGGTGGACGCGCTCGTGGCGCACCACGCGGCGCTGCGCACCCGGTTCGTCTTCCTCGACGGGCAGTGGCGGCAGGACGTCCTGGCCACCGCGCCCGGGCCGCTGCTGGAGCGGCACGATCTGTCCGGCCTCGGCGAGGAGGCGCGGTCGCGCGCCGTGCGGGAGGCCACGGTCGCGGCACAGACCGGGCTGGACATCGCCGAGGGCGCGGTGCTGCGGGCCCTGCTGTTCACCCACGGTCCGGGGCAGCCGCCGGAGTTGCTGATCACCGTCCACCATCTGGTGGTGGACGGCGTCTCCTGGCGCGTCCTCCTCGGCGACCTGGAGACCGCGTACCACCAGGCCGCCGCCGGAGCCACGCCCGCGCTACCCCCGGCGAGCAGCGCCTACGCGCACTGGGCGGCCCGGCTGGCGGACCACGTGCGGTCCGGCGGGCTCGACGGCGACCTGGCGTACTGGACGCGCACCGCGGACACCACACCCGCGCCGCTGCCCGTCGACCGCCGGGGCGCCAACACCCAGGAGACGGCGGCCACCGTGACCGTCGGCCTCGGCCGCGACGAGACCGAGGCCCTGCTGCGCGACGTCCCGGACGTGTACCGCACCCAGATCAACGATGTGCTGCTCAGCGCGCTCGGCCGGAGCCTGGCCCGCTGGACCGGCGGCGACACCGTGCTGATCGGGGTGGAGGGACACGGCCGCGAGGACCTCTTCGAGGAGCTGGACCTCTCCCGTACGGTCGGCTGGTTCACCGCCGAGTTCCCGCTCGCGCTGACCGTCGCGCCCGACGCGGAGTGGCGGGAGACGCTCCGTTCCGTCAAGGAGCAGCTGCACGCCGTCCCGCACCGCGGGCTGAGTTACGGCGCGCTGCGCCACCTCTCCCCCACCGCGGGCGAGCAGTTGCGGGGCGGCCCCGCCCCGCAGATCGGTTTCAACTACCACGGCCAGTGGGATGCCGCTTCGGGTGACGCCTCCGGGCTCTACCGGGACGCCCTGCCCTCGACGGGTCGGGACGCGCCGGACGGCGAGACGCGCACGTATCTGCTGGAGGTCACCGGAGCCGTCCAGGGCGGCCGTCTCGAGCTGGGCTGGACCTACCCGACGCTGATGTACGACGAGGCGACCGTGCGCCGCCTCGCCGAGGACGTGGTCGCCGCGCTGCGGGAGATCGTCGCGCACTGCGCGGAGCCCGGCGCGGGCGGCCGCAGCCCGTCCGACTTCCCGCTCGCCCGGCTCGACCAGCGCCAGGTGGACCTGATCGCGGGCGACGGCCGGGACGTGGAGGACATCTATCCGCTGACCCCGTTGCAGGCGGGCATGCTCTTCCACGGCCTGGTCGATACCCAGGGCGCCTACTTCGACCAGATCGCGCTGCGCATCGGCGGCATCACCGACCCGGACGCGTTCGCCGCCGCCTGGCAGCGGGTCGTGGACCGGACACCGGTGCTGCGCAGCGAGGTGCGCTGGGAGGGGCTTGAGGAACCCGTCCAGGTCGTACGCCGCCATGTCGCACTGCCCACCGCCCGCCACGACTGGCGCCGCCTGTCCCCGGACGGGCGACAGGCCGCGCTGGAGCGGCTGCTCGCCGAGGACCGGGCGGCCGGGATGGAGCTGACCCGGGCCCCGCTGACCCGGATCGCGGTGGCGCGGCTGACCGACGACGAGATCATGCTGGTGTGGACCTCCCACCACCTGATGCTCGACGGCTGGTCCACCGGGCAGCTCTTCGCCGAGGTGTGCGAGAACTACGCGGCGCTCACCGAGGGCCGCACCGTCGCCCCGCCCGCGCGCCGCCCGTTCAGGGACTTCCTGCGCTGGCTGCGGGAGCAGGACCAGGAGCGGGCCGAGCGCCACTGGCGGGACGTCCTGGCGGGCTTCGGCGCCCGGACCCCGCTGCCGTACGACCGGCCGCCCCGGGAGGCCCACCGGGCCGCGTCGGGCGCGCTGACCCGGCTGGAGCTGCCCCGGGAGGTGTCCGCGCGGCTGCGCGAGACTGCCCGGAGCCACGGGCTGACCGTCAACACGGTGGTGCAGGGCGCCTGGGCGCTGCTGCTGTCCCGGTACGGCGGCGAGCCGGACGTGGTGTTCGGCACCACCGCCTCGGGCCGCCCGGACGGGCTGCCGGGGGTGGAGACCATGGTCGGCATGTTCATCAACACGGTCCCCACCCGGGCCGTGGCCGACGGCGGCCGCGACGTGATGCGGTGGCTGCGGGAACTCCAGGACCAGCAGAGCGAGTCCCGCCGCTTCGACTTCGTCTCGCTCGCCCGCATCCAGGGATTGAGCGAACTGCCCGCCGCGGAGGCCCTGTTCGACTCCATGGTGGTCTTCGAGAACTATCCCTTCGACGAGGAGTCGGCATCCGGCGCCGGGATCGCCATCCGGGAGGTGCGGGCCGAGGACGCCACGAACTTCCCGCTGTGCTGCCGCGCCTACCTCGGCGACCGGCTCGGGTTCGACATCGCCTACGACCCCGCGCTGTTCGACGCGGCGACGGCGGAGCGGGCCGCGCGCCATCTGGGGACGCTGCTGGAGGGCATGGCCGACGGCGCCGGGCGCACCCTGGACGATCTGCGGCTGCTGACCGACTCCGAGGAGCGCCGGGCGGTGCGGGAGGGGAACGACACCGCCCGCCCGCTGCCCGCGGGCTCGCTCGCGGAGCTGTTCGCCGAGCAGGCCGCGCGGACCCCGGACGCCATCGCCGTCACCGACGGCGCCACCGCACTCGGCTACCGCGACCTCGACGCGTGGTCCGGGCAACTGGCGGCGGTCCTGGCCGACTCGGGGGTGCGCGCCGAGGACCGGGTGGCGCTGCTCATGGACCGGTCGGCCGCACTCGTGGTGGCGCAGCTCGCGGTGGTCAGGGCGGGCGGGGTGTACGTACCGGTGGACGCCCGCGCGCCGCGCGCACGGCAGCGGGAGCTGCTGGAGCAGGCGGGCGCGAAGATCGTGCTGACGGCGGACGACGTGGCCGCCGCGCGCGACGGCGAGCGGACCCCGCCCGCCGTGCCGGTGGACCGGGACAACCTGGCGTACGTGATGTTCACCTCCGGGTCGACCGGGGTGCCGAAGGCCGTGGGGGTGCGCCACCGCGATGTGGCGGCGCTCGCCCTCCACCGGGCCTTCGCGAGCGGCGGGCACGAACGGGTGCCGCTGCACTCCCCGGTGGCGTTCGACGCCGCCACCTACGAGGTGTGGGTGCCGCTGCTGCGCGGCGGCCGGGTGGTGGTGGCCCCGCCGGGCGAGCTGGACGCGGCGGCGCTGCGGCGGCTGGTGACCGGGCACGGGGTGACGGGCCTGTGGCTGACCGCCGGGCTGTTCCGGCTGCTCGCCGGCGACGACCCGGACTGCTTCGCGGGGCTGCGCGAGGTGTGGACCGGCGGCGATGTGGTGCCCGCAGCGGCCGTGCGCCGAGTGCTGGCGGCCTGCCCCGGGCTGACCGTGGTGGACGGCTACGGGCCGACCGAGACGACGACCTTCGCGACCGCCTTCCCGATGGCCGCGGCCGACGAGGTGCCCGAGGTGGTGCCGATCGGCGGGCCGCTGGACAACATGCGGGTGTACGTCCTGGACGCGCGGCTGCGGATCGTCCCGCCCGGTGTCGTCGGTGAACTCTTCGTCGCCGGGGAGGGCGTGGCCCGCGGCTATCTGGGGCGGCCGGGCGCGACGGCGGCGGCCTTCCTCGCCGATCCGTACGGGCCCGCCGGGGAGCGGATGTACCGCACCGGGGACCTGGCGCGGCGGCGGTCGGACGGCACGGTGGAGTTCGTCGGCCGCGCCGACCACCAGGTGAAGGTCCGGGGCTTCCGGATCGAGCCGGGCGAGGTGGAGAGCGTGCTGACCGCGCACCCCGGGGTGGCGGACGCGGCGGTGGTGGCCCGGGAGGACCGGCCCGGGGTGAAGCGGCTGGTGGCCTATGTGGTGCCGGGTGGCGACCGGGCCGTGGACGGTGCGGAGTTGCGTACCCATGTGGCGGCCGTGCTTCCGGAGTACATGGTGCCGTCCGCGGTCGTCCTGCTGGACGCGCTGCCGCTGAGCCGCAACGGCAAGCTGGACCGCGCGGCGCTGCCCGCCCCCGGTGCCGACCCGGACCGGGCGGCGTATGTCGCCCCGCGTGACGAGGCCGAGCGGCGCACGGCGGCGGTCCTGGCCGAGGTGCTGGGGGTCGAACGGGTCGGTGCCGAGGACGACTTCTTCGTCCTCGGCGGGGACTCCATCCTCAGCATCCGGCTCACCTCGCGGCTGCGGGAGGCGTTCGCCGCGGAGGTCTCGCCCCGGTTGGTGTTCGCCCACTCGACGGTGGCCGCGCTGGCCGCGGCCCTCACCGAGGCGAGCGGCCGCCCCCGGTCCGCGCCGATCACCCCGGTGCCCCGGGACGCGGAGCTGCCGCTGTCGTATCCGCAGCAACGCCTGTGGTTCCTGGACTCCTTCGCACCGGACAGCACCGAATACATCACCCCGCTGGCGCTGCGGATGCGCGGCATCCTCGACGTCGCGGCGCTGGAGGACGCGCTGACCGCGCTGGTGGCCCGGCACGAGTCGCTGCGCACCACCTTCGACGCGGTCGACGGGCGCGGGGTGCAGATCGTGCACGAGCCCTCCGCGGTGCGGCTCGCCCGCCACGATCTGTCGGACGTTCCCGCCGACCGGCGGGAGGCGGAGCTGACGGAGCTGCTGGCGCGGGAGCGGGAGCGCCCGTTCGACCTGCGGCGCGGCCCGCTGCTGCGGGCCGGGCTGATCCGGCTGGGCGCCCAGGACCACGCCCTCACACTGACGCTGCACCACATCATCACCGACGGCTGGTCCACCGGTGTGCTCATCGGCGATCTGCGCGAGCTGTACCGGGCGGCGCTGACCGGCGACGTGGCGGTGCTGCCACCGCTTCCGGTGCAGTACGCCGACGTCGCGGCCTGGCAGCGAGCCGAACTGTCCGGCCCGCAGGCCGATGAGGAACTGACGTACTGGAAGCGGCAGTTGAGCCAGGTGGAGCCGCTGGAGCTGCCCACCGACCGGCCCCGTCCCGCGGTGCGCAGCGGACACGGCGCGACCGTGGAGTTCGAGGTGCCCGCGGCCGTGAACCGGCGCCTCAAGGAGTACGGACAGGCCCGTGGCACCACCCTGTTCATGACGCTGGTGGCGGCGGCCCAGGTGCTCCTGTCCCGGCTGTCCGGCCAGGAGGACATCACGGTGGGGACGGTCACCTCGGGGCGGGAGCGCGCCGAGGCGGAGCATCTGATCGGCTTCTTCGTGAACACGCTGGTGCTGCGCTCCTCGGTCGACCCCGAGCGCGGCTTCACCGACTTCCTGTCCGAGGTGCGCGGCACCGTCCTGGACGCCTTCGCCCACCAGAACGTGCCGTTCGAGCGGGTGGTGGACGAGGTGCAGCCCACCCGGGACACCAGCCGGACACCGCTGTTCCAGGCGATGGTGGTGCTCCAGAACATCCCCGGCGGGCAGCTGGACCTGCCCGGTCTCACGCTGGAGGACATCGCCCCCGAGACCGGCACCGCGAGTTTCGACCTCACGCTGGAGTTCGCCGAGGCCGACGGGGGCGTCCTGCGCGGGCTGATCAGCTACAGCACCGATCTGTTCGACGAGCCGACGGCCGAGAGGATGGGCGCGGCCCTCCGTACGCTCCTCACCGGCATCGCCGACGACCCGGACCGGGCGGTGGGCGCGCTGCCGCTCGCCACCCCGGCCGAGCTGCGACGCACCCTGGTCGAGTGGAACGCCACCGGACACCCTGTGCCTCCGGCCACGCTGGCCGAGCTGTTCGAGCGTCAGGCGGCGGTGTCCCCGGACGCCCCGGCCGTGGCGTCCGGGGCGGGCGGGCTCACCTTCGCCGAGCTGGAGACGGCGGCGAACCGGCTGGCGCACCGGCTCATCGGGCGCGGTGTGGGGCCGGAGAAGCTGGTGGCGCTGGTGCTGCCGCGGTCGGTGGAGATGGTGGTGGCGCAGCTGGCGGTGGTGAAGGCGGGCGGCGCGTTCCTGCCGGTCGACCCCCACTACCCGGCGGAGCGGGTGGCGTTCATGCTGCGGGACGCCGAACCCCTGGTCGTCCTCGACGACGTGGCGTCGGTGTGGGCCGGGGACGGCCCCGCCGATCCGCCGGCCGTCCGCGCGCTGACACCGGACCATCCGGCGTACGTCATCTACACCTCCGGGTCCACCGGGGTGCCCAAGGCGGTCGTGGTCACCCACGCGGGGCTGGCGAGCTTCTCGGCCGCCGCCGCGACACACTACGGCGTCCGGGCCGGGGACCGGGTCCTCCAGTTCGCCTCGCCGAGCTTCGACGCCTCCGTACTGGAGCTGTGCGTCTCCCTGCCGAGGGGCGCGGCGCTGGTGGTCGCGGAGGAGGGACCACTGCTGGGCGAGCGGCTGGCCCAGGTGCTGACCGAGCACCGGATCACCCACGCGCTGATCCCCCCGGCGGCGCTGGCCACCGTGCCGGAAGCGGCGCGGGAGGCCGGGATGCCGGAGCTGCGCACCCTGATCGTCGGCGGTGACGCGTGCTCCGCCGAACTGGTGGACCGCTGGGCGCCGGGCCGCCGGATGATCAACTCGTACGGTCCGACCGAGGCGACCGTGGTGAGCACCTGGTCCGGGCCGCTGACCGCCGGTTCGGGGGTGCCGCCGATCGGCGGGCCGATCCGTAACACCCGGGCCTATGTGCTGGACTCCGCGCTGCGCCCGGTTCCGGTGGGCGTGGCCGGGGAGCTGTACGTGGCCGGGGCGGGACTGGCCCGCGGCTACCTGGGCCGCCCGGGGCTGACCGCATCCCGCTTCCTGGCCGACCCGTTCGGCCCGGCGGGGAGCCGGATGTACCGCACGGGCGATGTGGTGCGCTGGACGTCCGACGGCGAGCTGCGGTTCGTCGGCCGGGCCGACGACCAGGTCAAGGTGCGCGGGTTCCGGATCGAGCCGGGCGAGGTGGAGAGCGCGCTGCGGCGCAGCCCGGACGTACGCGAGGCGGTGGTGGCGGTGCGGGACACCGGGCCCACGCCCGAGCACCCGACCGGGCTGAAGCGCCTGGTCGGCTATGTGGTCCCGGCGGAGGGCACCGCCCCGACCGCCGCCTCGCTGCGCGATTTCCTCGGCCGGATCCTGCCGCCCCACATGGTGCCGTCGGCGTTCGCCACCCTGGAGGAGCTGCCGCTCACCCCGAACGGCAAGGTCGACCGCCGCGCCCTGCCCGATCCGGATCCCGCTCCGGACCCGGGCGCGGACCACGTCGCGCCGCGCACCCTGATGGAGAGCCGGATCGCGGCGATCTGGGCGGACGTCCTCGGCCTGGACCGGGTCGGCGTGCACGACAACTTCTTCGACCTCGGCGGGGATTCCATCCTGAGCATCCAGGTCGTCTCCCGCGCCCGCCAGTCGGGGCTCGGGCTGACCACCAAGGATCTGTTCAGCCACCAGTCGGTGGCCGCCCTGGCCGCCGTGGCGACGACGGAACGGGACGAGGGCGGTGCTGAACCGGTCACCGGAGACCTTCCGCTCACCCCGATCCAGCGGTGGTTCTTCGCCACCCACACCGTCAACCCGCACCACTTCAACCAGTCCACCCTGCTGGAGCTGGACCAGGAGGTGGACGAGGCGGCGCTGGAGGGGGCGCTGGCCGCCCTGCTGGTCCACCATGACGCGCTGCGGATGCGGTTCACGCACGAGGACGGCGAGTGGCGGCAGTTCGACCCGGAGCCCGAACCGGGGGCCGTCCTCGCCCGGTACGACCTGTCCGGGCTGCCCGCGCACGAGGCGGACGCGGCGATGGAGCAGACCGCCGACGCCCTGCACGCGGGCTTCGACCTCGGCAGCGGCCCGCTGCTGAAGGCCGCGCTGTTCCGGTTCGGCGACGACCGGCGGCCGTTCCTCTTCCTGACCGCCCACCATCTGGTCATCGACGGGGTGTCCTGGCGGATCGTGCTGGACGACCTGGACACCGCCTACCAGCAGGGTGTGCGGGGCGAGCCGGTCGACCTCGGCGCCAAGTCGACCTCGTTCCGGGACTGGGCCCGGCAGCTCGCCGAGCAGGTCGCCGACGGCGCCCTGGACCACGAGGCCGACCACTGGGCAGCGGCGCTGGACGCGCGGCCGCTGCCGGTCGACCACGAGCCGTCCGCCCAGGGAGCCCCAGGAGCCTCGGGGGCCTCGGGAGCCGAGACCCGGGCGGTGCCGGTGGAGATCGACGAGGCGGACACCGAGGCGCTGCTGCGGGCCGCCCCCACCGCGTACCGCACCCGCATCAACGACGTGCTGCTGGCCGCCCTCGCGCTGGCGCTGTCGCACTGGACCGGCCGGGACCGGATCTCCGTCGAACTGGAGGGCCACGGCCGGGAGGACGTCATCGAGGGCGCCGACCTCTCCCGTACGGTGGGCTGGTTCACCACGATGTACCCGGTCTCCTTCGACCTGCCCGCCACCCGGGATTCCGCGTCCGTCGACTGGCGCGGCCTGGTCAAGTCGGTCAGGCGCCATCTGCGGGCCGTCCCCGGCAACGGCTTCGGCTTCGGGGCGCTGCGGACCTTCGGCACGGACGCCGTACGGGAGCGGCTGACCGGCACCGGCACCGGGCCCCAGGTCGTGTTCAACTACCTCGGCCAGTGGGACGCCCGGTCCGCCGAGGCCAAGGACGGTCTCGTCCACGCCGAGCACGGCTCCTTCGGCCAGGACCACGACCCGCGCGAGGGCGGTTCGCATCTGCTGGAGGTCGTGGGCGCGGTGCAGAACGGACGGCTCGGCTTCACCTGGTACTACCGTCCCGGCGTCCACGAGGAGTCGACCGTGGCGGCGGTGGCCGCGGACTTCGCGGACGCGCTGCGCCGCATCGCCCAGGACTGCCGGGGTGCCGTATGAGCGGGGACCGCGCCGTTCCGTCGGGCCCGGTGGAGGCGCCCCCGTCCGCGTCCGCGTCCCCGCCGGTGCCGCTGTCGCGCAACCGCGGCTACCGGCTGCTGTGGGGCAGCCAGGCGCTCTCGGAGTTCGGGTTCCACGCCTCGATGATCGCGTTTCCGCTGCTGGTCCTGGCGCTCACCGGCTCGGGCGCCGCCTCCGGGCTGGTGATGGGCACGATCGCCGCCGCGCAGATGCTGGCCGGGCTGCCCGCCGGGGTCCTGGTGGACCGCTACGACCGCAAGGCGCTGATGCTCGGCTGCGAGGCGGCCCAGGCGGTGTCCGCCGTCAGCCTCGTGGTGGCGGTGTGGAGCGACGCGGCCACCGTGCCGCACATGGTCGCCGTCGCCGCGGTGTTCGGGGCCGCCGCCGCGCTCTTCGAACCGGCGGAGAACGCGGCGCTGCCGCTGCTGGTGGACGACGCGCAGCTGCCCGCGGCGGTCTCGATGAACACGGCACGGGCGTCGATGGGACAGCTCTCGGGCACCGCGACCGGCGGGTTCCTGTTCGCCGTGGGGCGCTTCGTCCCCTTCCTGGCCGACGCCGTCATGCACACCCTCTCGTTCGTCGCGCTGCTCTTCCTCCGGCTGCCGAAGCCGGAGCGGCCCGCCGCCGCGCCGGGCAGGCTCGGCCACGCCATGCTGACCGGCCTGCGGTGGGTGTGGCAGGAGCGCCGGATCCGGGTCACCATCCTGTGCGCGGTCGTGCTGAACCTGTTCTTCAGCGCCTTCTACCTCGTCGTCATCGTGCTCGCCGGAACCAGAGGGGTGCCCTCCGGGGAGGTCGGGGTGATGGCGGCCATGCTCGGGGTGGGCGGGGTCGCGGGCGCGCTCGCTGCGCCCGTACTCCACGGCCGCCTCGGCGCCTACCGAGCCATCGTGGCGGTGTTCTGGGCGCTGACCGTGCTCACCCCGGTCGCCGCCGTCGTGCACAGCGGCTATCTGACCGGGGCGCTCTTCGCCCTGATGGCGCTGTTCCCGCCCACCGCGAACACCGCGATCATGACGGAGCAGCTGCTGCGCACCCCGGACCGGCTGCGCGGCAGGCTCACCAGCGTCCTCGCCCTCGCCTGCGGGGCCGCGGGCGCGGCGGGCCCCGCGCTGGGCGGCCTGCTCACCCAGGCCCTGCCGGGCGACCGGGCCATCCTGGTGTGCTCGGCCGGGATGGCGGCCGCGGCCGTCCTCGCCACCGCCAGCCCGACCCTGCGCGGGCTGTCCCCGAACCCGCCGCCCGGCAACCGGCCGACGGCGGCCTGAGAACCACCTCCACGCAAAGATCCCTACGAAAAGATCCACACGACAGGAGAGAACAGCTCATGGACGACAACGCCCGCTTCCAGGTGCTCCGCAACGACGAGGACCAGTACTCCCTGTGGCCCGCCGACCTCGACGTCCCCGACGGCTGGCAGACCGTCGGCAAGGAGGGCACCAAGGACGAGTGCTCCGCCTACGTCGACGAGGTGTGGACCGACATGAGGCCCCGCAGCCTGCGCGAGCGCATGGCCGACTCGGCTTCCTGAAGCACCACCCGGCACCCGCCGGGGAATCTCCGGGGCGCGGTGTCCGTTTCCGCCTGAGGAGGCCGGACGCCCGAGGAGGCCGGACACCGCACCCGCAGGAGGAATCCATGTACGGCGACGCAGCGACGATCCGCACCATCCTGGAGGACCTGGGAGACACCTGGGCGGTCGTCGGCCTGTCGTCCAACCAGGCCCGCGCGGCGTACGGCGTGGCCGGGGTGCTCCAGCGCCACGGCAAGCGCGTCGTGCCCGTGCACCCGAAGGCCGAGACGGTACTCNCCACGGCAAGCGCGTCGTGCCCGTGCACCCGAAGGCCGAGACGGTACTCGGCGAGCCGGGGTACGCCACGCTCGCCGAGATCCCGTTCCCGGTCGACGTGGTCGATGTGTTCGTCAACTCCGAGCTGGCCGGGCCGATCGCCGACCAGGCGGTGGAGATCGGCGCCAAGGCGGTGTGGTTCCAGCTCGGCGTCGTCGATCCAGCGGCGTACGAGCGGACCCGGGCGGCGGGGCTGGAGATGGTGATGGACCGCTGCCCCGCCATCGAGATCCCGCGGCTGGGCCGGTAAAGGGCTTGGGGGCGGCGCGGCCCGGCGGCTGGCTTCGCCCCATGATCCCGATACGCGCCGCCCGCCCCGCCGCCGAGCTGGTCCGGCTGCGCCGGCTGATGTTCCTCGCGATGCACGGCGAGGACGACCCGAAGCGCCCTCGGGGCCGCGGTTACGCTCGCGCCACGACGGAGGCGCTGCTCGACTGGTTCGCCGGGCAGGGCGTCACCCGCGTCGATCTGCATGCCACGGAGGGCGCCGAGGAGCTGTACCGGAGCCTGGGCTTCGCCGAGCACTCCATCGCGCTGTCGCTGGACCTGTCCCGGCGCCGCGGCTGACCGCTGCTCGACCGCTACGCGCCGAGCCCCTCCAGCACGACCGCGCCCGGCAGCCCGGCGAGCACCTTGCCCGGCACGATGAGCTTGCCCCGGCGGCTGCCGCTGCCGATGAGCGCGTACGGGATGTCGGCGACGGCGGCGTCCAGCAGGAGCGGCCAGTCGGCGGGCAGCCCGATCGGGGTGATGCCGCCGAACTCCATGGCGCTCTCGCCGGTCGCCGTACTCGTAGGCGCGAACGACGCCTTGCGGGCGCCCAGATGGCGGCGTACGACACCGTTGACGTCCGCGCGGGTGTGGGCGAGGACCAGGCACGCGGCGAGCGTGACCTCACCGCCCCGCTTCCCGGCCACCACCACGCAGTTGGCCGACTGTTCCAGCAGCCAGGAGCCGTAGTTCTCCACCAGCACGGCGGTGTCGGCCTTGTCCGGGTCGGTGTCCACGTACAGCACCTGCTCCACCGGGTCGGTGCCGCGCCAGTCGCGCAGTGCGGCGGCCACCGGGGCGGTCAGCAGGTCCAGGCACTCCACGGCGGGACGGACCTCGTCGAAGGCATCCATCGGGGTAGGCATGCGGCTCAAGCTAGCAGGTCGGAGGGGGTGCGCAGGCCCGCGTTTCAGCGGGCGGGCGGCACCGACACCGCCATGGTCATCTCCACCGGTACGTCCCCGTCGTTGCGGTACGTGTGCGGGGTGTTGGCCTCGAACGCGGCCGAGGTGCCCGTCGGCACGGTGTGCGTCCGGTCCCCGACGACCAGGGTCAGTTCGCCCGCGGTCACCCGCAGCAGCTCGAAGGTGCCGGGCGGGTGCGGATCGGAGCTGCTGCCGTCGCCGGGCATCAGCCGCCAGTCCCACATCTCCAGCGGCCCGTTCGCCTCGGTGCCCACCAGCAGCGCGGTGTAGCTGCCCGCCTCGGTGGACCACATCCGCACGGCCTGATCGGCGGGGACGAAGGTCACCTGGGGTCCCTGCTCGTAGTCGAGCAGCGTCGTGATGCTCACGCCGAGGGCGTCGGCGAGCTTCACGGTGGTGCCGACGCTGGGGTTCGTACGGGCCTGCTCGATCTGGATGATCATGCCCCGGCTGACCCCGGCACGGGCGGCGAGGGCGTCGAGGGTGTAGCCGCGATCGTTGCGCCAGCGCTTGAGGTTGCGGGCGAGCGACTGCGTGAGCTGATCGAGGTCCGTCACGGGCATCCCGTCCATCATCAGGGCCGTCCACTATTGTGAATGGCATAGTCGAACAAAGTGAACTACGGTGGGGTGTACTCCAGCGTCCATCACACTGTACGGCGAGGTCTCTCCATGTCCGCACTCTTCGCTCTTGCCACCAGCCTCATGTGGGGGCTGGCCGACTTCGGCGGAGGGCTGCTCACCCGGCGCACCCCCGCGCTCACGGTGGTCGTCGTCTCGCAGGTCATCGCGGTGACCGTACTCGGCGCCATCGTGGTGGCCACCGGCGGCTGGTCCGAGGCCGGGCCGCAGCTGTGGTTCGCCGCGGCGGCGGGCGTCGTGGGCCCCGCCGCCATGCTCTGCTTCTACCGGGCGCTCGCGCTCGGCCCGATGGGCGTCGTCTCCCCGCTCGGCGCCCTGGGCGGCGTCATGGTGCCGCTCGGGGTCGCGATCGTGCTCGGCGAGCGGCCCGGGCTGCTTCAGCTGGCCGGGGTCGTGGTGGCGGTGGCCGGGGTGGTCCTGGCCGGCGGGCCGCAGACCGGCGGAGCCCCCGTCCAGCGGCAGACCCTGCTGCTCACCCTGGTCGCCGCGCTGGGCTTCGGCTCGGTGATGGCGCTGATCGCCGAGGCGTCCACCACCCTGACCGGGCTCTTCCTCGCGCTGTTCGTGCAGCGGGTGTGCAACGTGGTGGTCGGCGGCACCGCGCTGCTGATCTCCGTACGGCGCGGCACCCGCGCACTGCCCGAGGGCGGCCTGCGCGTGGTCGCGGCGTCCCTGCCCGCGCTGGCCTTCGTGGGGCTGGCCGACGTCGCCGCCAACGGCACCTACAACCTGGCCGCCCACTCGGGACCGGTCACCATCGCCGCCGTCCTCGCCTCGCTGTACCCGGTGGTGACCGCGCTCGCCGCCCGCGGGCTGCTGGGCGAGCGGCTGCGCGCGGTGCAGGCGACCGGTGCCGGGCTCGCCCTGGTGGGCACCGTGCTGCTGACGACGGGCTAACGTGCCGGGAAACGAGAGTTCGCGGACCGAAGGAGACGGCAGTGGCGGAGCGGGCGCTGATCGCGGGAGTGGGCGGCAAGGAGCCGAAGGTCGATCCGGAGGCGTTCACCGCCCCGACCTCCGTGGTGATCGGCGATGTGTCGGTGGCCGCGGGAGCGAGCGTCTGGTACCACGCCGTGCTGCGCGGGGACGCCGAGTCGATCAGCGTGGGCGCGCACAGCAACATCCAGGACAACTGCACCGTCCACGCCGACCCCGGCTTCCCCGCCACCGTCGGCGAGCGGGTGACGGTGGGCCACAACGCGGTGCTGCACGGCTGCACCGTCGAGGACGACGTCCTGGTCGGCATGGGCGCCACGGTGCTGAACGGCGCGCACATCGGCGCGGGCTCGCTGATCGCCGCCCAGGCGCTGGTGCCGCAGGGGATGCGCGTGCCGCCGGGCTCACTGGTCGCGGGGGTCCCGGCGAAGGTCCGGCGCGAGCTGACCGAGGAGGAGCGGGAGCACGTGCGGCTCAACGCCGAGGGCTACGTGGAACTGGCCCGCCACCACCGCGCGGCGACGGAGGAGCGGGCCGGTCGGGAGTGACGGACCAGACGGACCAGGAGTGACGAAAAGGTGCTACTCGGCGGCCGGGACGGGCTCCGGCTCGGCCGCCTCGGCGCCGGTCCCGGCGGTGGCCGCCACCGGCTGCGCCGCCGCCTTCTGCTGCGCCTTCTTCGTACGCCACTTCATCAGCAGCATCGAGCCGAGGCCGAAGCACAGGGCGGCCACGAGCCCGAGGTAGGAGAAACGCTTGAGCCAGTCCTCGGCGACCTTGCCGACGGAGTAGATGACCGCGGTGGTGCCGCCCGCCCAGACGATGCCGCCGAGCACATTGGCGATGGCGAACTTCCAGTACGGCATGCGCAGCACGCCCGCGAGCGGGCCCGCGAAGATGCGCAGCAGCGCGATGAAGCGGCCCACGAAGACCGCCCACATGCCCCACTTCTGGAAGGACCGCTCGGCGCTCGCCACGTGCTCGGCGCTGAAGTGCTTGGGGAATTTACGGCCCAGCCAGGCGAGCAGGGGCTGACCGCCCTTGCGGCCAATCACATACCCGATGGAGTCGCCGATCACGGCACCCGCGATGGCGCAGCTGCCGAGGATGTAGGGGTTGATGTGGTCCTGCGAGGCCGCCAGCAGCGAGGCGGTGACCAGGATGATCTCTCCGGGGAGCGGGATGCCCAGGCTTTCGAGGCCGATGACCAGGCCGACGAGCAGATACACACTGATCGCGGGTACGGTTTCGAGCCATTCCTCGATGTGCAACGCCGGTTCCCTCCCGTATGCCGATCCATGGTCGGCGCACGCCCGATCGAGCGCACTCGGGAAGCGTACTCAATCGGCGCGTCCGCCACATTCCACGATGGGTGGTCCCGGCCACATCGGCTCGCCGGACGGCGCCGTACGAGGGGGAGGTACGCCCGTATGAGGGGACGGAGGCCGGCCCTCAGCCCTGCGGCCGCAGCGTCCAGGTGATGGACATCTCCCCGGTGACCGCTCCGTCCTCACGCGTGATCTCGATCCGTACGGGAAATTCCGGGCGCTCGCCCGCGTCGAGTCCGGCCACCACCTCGGCCACCGGCCGGCCGAGCCGGGCGGTCGCGGTGACCGGCCCCTTGGCGAGCTTCTTGTAGTCGATCCCGGCGCGCACGGCCAGCGGCACGGCGCGCTGGAGCTGGTCGCCGAAGGCGGCGAGCACGACCGCGCCGGACGCGGATTCGGCCAGGGTGAACATCGCCCCCGCGTGCGGTCCGCCGACGTGGTTGTGGAAGTCGGGCTGGTCGGGCAGGCGCACCACGGCACGTTCGGCCGACGCCTCGACGAACTCCAGGTTCAGGGTGCGGACCATGGGCACGGTGGCCGCGAGCATGTCGCCGATGGACGGCAGGGTCTCTGACATGACCTGGAAGTTACCACCCAGTAGAAAACTCGGGAAAGGGGCGGCCGTAGCCGCCGCCCGCGCCCCCATCTATCGTTATCGGCCATGTGGCCAGGACAGCAGCCGCCCGGGGGCGAGCAGAACCCGCAGGATCAGAATCCCTATCAGCAACCGGGGTATCAACAGCCCAATCCGTACCAGCAGCCGGGTTACCAGCAGCCGAATCCCTATCAGCAGCCACAGCCGGGCTACCCCGGCCAGCCGGGGCAACAGCCGGGTTACGGACCGCAGCAGCAGCCCGCACAAGGCTGGAACACGTCCTCCGGACCGGCCGGGGCGCCGCAGCCGCCACAGGACAAGAAGAAGCGCACGGCGACCATCGCCATCGTCGCCGCGGTGGCGGTCGTCGCGGCGGCCGTGATCACCGGCGCCGTCTTCCTGAACCAGGACGACGGCGGGGACGACCAGGCCAAGGACGGCAAGAAGCCCGCCGCCTCCTCGTCCGCCGCCTCCTCCGACCCGGGCGGGGCCCCCTCCGCCGGTGAGGAGGACAACCCGCGCGCCGGCGGCGACGCGGCCGAGGTGAAGCCGGTGATCCCGGGCTGGAAGACGGTCGTCAACCCCAAGCGGCACGACGCCTTCGACGTGCCCGCCAACTGGGCGGTGAAGAAGCCGGACCTGAGCATCGGCTTCGAGGACGACAAGGGCAACCCGCTCGTCATCATGTCCGCCCCGGCCAAGTACAAGGAAGAGGCCTGCACGGTCAAGGACGACGACGGCGAGGAGAACACCAGCGGCATCGCCGGAGTCGGCACCAAGGGCGCACAGGGCGCCAAGACCCAGGCCGAAGCCGCCGAGACCGAGGCCAAGAACTGGGTCTTCGCCGGCTTCGACCAGAAGGAGACCGGCACCCGCAAGGTCACCAAGGCCAAGCCGTTCAAGAGTGACCACGGGCTGAAGGGCCACACGGCCACGGCGACGGTCACCGGCGTCAAGAAGACCGACAAGTGCGTCACGGACGGCAAGGCGGTCACCGTCACCTACACCGACATCAACGGCGACTTCGCGACGTGGGTGCTCTACTCCGCCAAGGGCGTCAAGGACGAGGTCCCGGACGCCACCATCAAGAAGATCATGAGCACGCTGCGCCCGGTGAAGTCCGAGGGCTTCTGATCGACGCGGCCGGAAATGGGTTGGACGCCGGGGCCCGCCCCCGGGGATAGTTCCGCTGCGTGACCACTCCCCCGGCCCCGCGTCCCCGACCGCACCGCCCCGCCTGGGCGGGTCGCAACTACACCCTGCTGACCGCCGCCGCGGTGGTGGCGGGCCTCGGAAACTCCGGGGCCCTCATCGCGGCGGCGTTCGCGGTGCTGGACGCGGGCGGGGACGGCGGCGACGTCGGGCTCGTGGCCGCGGCCCGTACCCTGCCGCTCGTCGCCTTCCTGCTGATCGGCGGCGCGTTGGCGGACCGGCTGCCGCGGCACCGGGTGATGGTCGCGGCCAACGCCCTCAACTGCGCCTCGCAGGGCCTCTTCGCGGTGCTGGTGCTCTCCGGCGAGGCGCGGCTGTGGCAGATGGCCGGGCTCGCCGCGCTCGGCGGCATCGGCCAGGCGTTCTTCGGCCCCGCCGCCGAGGGCATGCTGTTCTCCAGCGTCACCTCCGAACAGTCCGCCCGCGCCTTCGCGTTGTTCCGGATGGGCCTCAACGGCTCGCGGATCGGCGGCGCCGCGCTCGGCGGCGCGCTGGTGGCGATCGTCGGCCCGGGCTGGGTGCTGGCCGTCGACGCCGCCGCCTTCGCCGTCGCCGGTGCGCTGCGCGCGCTGCTCGACGTCAGCCACATCGCGCCGCGCGAACCCGGCGGCGGCATGCTGCGCGATCTGCGCGAGGGCTGGCAGGAGTTCATCGGCCGGCCCTGGCTGTGGTCCATCGTGGTGCAGTTCTCGGTCGTCAACGCGGTGGTGGCCGCGGCCGAGGCGGTGTACGGGCCGCTGGTCGCCGAGGAACACCTGGGCGGCGCGCGGCCCTGGGGGTTCGCGCTCGCGGCGTTCGGCGCGGGCACCGTCGTCGGCGGGCTGACGATGATGCGCTGGAGACCGCGGCGGCTGCTGCTCGCGGGCACCTTGTGCGTGCTGCCGTTCGCCCTGCCGTCGGCCGCGCTCGCCGTCCCGCTGTCCGCGCCCGCGCTGTGCGTGGTGATGTTCGTCGCCGGGGCGTCGGTCGAGGTGTTCGGGGTGTCCTGGATGAGCGCGCTGCACCAGGAGATCCCCGAGAACAAGCTGTCCAGGGTGGCGGCGTACGACTGGCTGGGCTCCATCGCCATGGTTCCCGTCGCCACCGCCCTCGCGGGCCCGGCCGAGAGCGCCTTCGGGCGGACCACCGCGCTGTGGGGCTGCTCGGCGCTGATCCTGCTGCTGACCCTGGCGGTGCTGTGCGTACCGGACGTACGGCGGCTGCGGCGCCGCGAACCGAAGCCGGTCGCCGAGGGGGCGCCCGCCACCGAGCTGACGGCGGCGCAGGACCGCTGAGCCCGCCGTACGTGCTGCGCGTGCCGTACCGTCAGCCGACGCTGAACGCGCCGCCCGGCGGCTCCGGCGACGGCACCGCGTCCTCGTCCCGCACCGGCGCCGCGTCGCCGGTGAACCGCTCCAGCGCCGCCCCGTACTCCACCCGCGCCGGGAACGCGTCGGCCGCGGTACGCCGCGCCAGCGCCCCGACCGGCAGCTCGCTCTGCGAGGCCACCAGCACCGCGTTCCCGAACCGGCGGCCGCGCAGCACCGCGGGCTCCGCGATCAGGCACACCTCCACGAACACGCTGCGGAACGTGGCCAGTTGGGAGCGGAGGAAGGTGAACGGAGCGCTGTCGGCGAGGTTCGCCGCGTAAGCGCCCCCGGGGCGCAGCACCCGGGCCGCGGCGCGCGCGTACGCGACCGAGGTGAGGTGCGCGGGCACCCGCGACCCGCCGAACACATCGGCCACGATGACGTCGGCGGACGCGTCGGGCGCGGCCTCCAGCGCCGCGCGGGCGTCCGCCCGGCGCACCGTGATGCCCGCGCCGTCCGGCGGCAGCGGCAGCTGCTCGGCGACCAGCTCCAGCACCCCGCCGTCCGCCTCGATCACCTGCTGCCGGGAGCCGGGCCGGGTGGCGGCCAGGTAGCGGGGCAGGGTCAGCGCCCCGCCGCCCAGATGCAGGGCGTCGAGGGGCGCGCCGGGCTCGCCGGTCGCGTCGAGGACGTGGGCGAGCCTGCGCGCGTACTCGAACTCCAGGTGGCCGGGATCGTCCAGGTCGACGTACGACTGCGGCGCGCCGTCCACCGTGAGCAGCCAGGCGCGCGGCCGGTCCAGGTCGGGCATCAGCTTGGCGGTGCCGTGGTCCACGGTCCGGGTCACGGGTATCGGCTCGTTCACCGTCCCATTGTGCCGTCCCGGGCGGACCGCGGCTCCCGCTCGCCCTCCCCGGCGGG
>NZ_RIBZ01000311.1:0-26831 GCF_003721215.1 Streptomyces botrytidirepellens | reverse complement strand
CCCTGGTCTCGGCCGCCCCCGCCACCTCCGCGGCCGCCGCGGCTCCCCCGCCGCCTCCGGCGGCCGCCGCCCTCGCCGTGCCGGACGTCCCGCTCGCGAACGTCAAGGCCCATCTGACCAAGCTCCAGTCCATCGCCACCGCCAACGGCGGCAACCGCGCCCACGGCCGCCCCGGCTACAAGGCGTCGCTCGACTACATCAAGGCCGCGCTGGACGCGGCCGGGTTCACCACCACGGTCCAGCAGTTCACCTCCAGCGGCTCCACCGGCTACAACCTCATCGCCGACTGGCCCGGAGGCGACGCCGACAACGTGGTGTTCTCCGGCGCCCACCTGGACTCCGTCAGCGCGGGTCCGGGCATCAACGACAACGGCTCGGGGTCCGCCGCCGTCCTGGAGACCGCGCTCACCGTCGCCCGCTCGGGGCTGAAGCCCACCAAGCACCTGCGGTTCGCCTGGTGGGGCGCCGAGGAGCTGGGCATGGTCGGGTCGCGGAACTACGTCAACGGCCTGTCGTCCGCCAACCGGGCGAAGATCGACGGCTATCTCAACTTCGACATGATCGGCTCGCCCAACCCCGGCTACTTCGTCTATGACGACGACGCCCGCATCGAAGGGGTCTTCAAGGACTTCTTCGCCACCAAGGGCGTTTCGACGGAGATAGAGACGGAGGGCGACGGGCGCTCCGACCACGCCCCGTTCAAGAACGTGGGCATCCCGGTGGGCGGCCTGTTCAGCGGCGCCGACTACATCAAGACCGCCGCCCAGGCCCAGAAGTGGGGCGGCACCTCCGGTCAGGCCTTCGACCGCTGCTACCACCGGTCGTGCGACACCACGACCAACATCAACGACACCGCGCTGGACCGCAACAGCGACGCCATCGCGTACGCCGTCTGGACGCTGTCCTCCTGACGCACCGGCATTCCTGAGCGGTCCGTACGGAGACGTACGGACCGCTCGGACCGCTCGGACTGCTCAGACCGTGATGTCCTTCGCGGTGAACCGGGCCCAGGCCGCCGAGCCGAACACCGCCAGATACAGCCCCTGGAGCTCCACGTTCTTGATCAGCTGGTCCCAGTAGACAGGCTGGCGCAGCAGATCCGCGAAGCTGAGCCAGTAGTGCGGGAAGAGATACGGGTGGATCGCGTGCAGCTGCGGGATCGTGTCCAGGATCTGCACGGTGACCACGAGCCCGACCGTGGTCGCCATGGCCGCGATGCCGCTGTTGGTGAGCGTGGAGATGAACAGGCCCACCGCCGCGATCCCCACCAGTGACAGCGCCACGGCGCCCGCCACACCGAGCGCCCGCAGCAGCGCGTCGCCGAAGGACACCGAGGTGCCGGAGATCAGCGTGACATCGCCGAGCGGGAACAGCATGGCCCCGGTCGCGAGACCGGCGATGGCCACCGCCAGGGTCGCGGCCAGGCAGAACGTCAGGATAGTGACGAACTTGGCGAGCAGCAGCCGGGTGCGCCCGGCGGGCGCGACCAGCAGATAGCGCAGCGTCCCCGGGCCCGCCTCACCGGCGATGGAGTCCCCGGCGATCACGCCGATGGCCATCGGCAGGAAGACGGGCAGCGTCGCCGCCAGCGCGGCGAAGACGAGGAAGATCCCGTTGTTGGTGATCTGGGAGAAGAAGGCGGGCCCGTCGCCGGTTCCTCCGCCGCCGCCCCCGCCACCGCCACCGCCACCGCGGCCGAAGCCACCGCCGTCGCTGGTCTCGATCTTCACGGCGACGCCGATGAGGACCGGGACGGCCGCGAGCACCCCGAGCAGCGCCAGCGTCCGCCAACGGCGGAAGGTGGTGGTGAGCTCGCTGCGGAAGAGGGCCAGGGCCCACAGCGGACGCGTCCGGGGCGCCTCGTACGACTCTCCGGTCCCGGACGTCTCGCCTTTGTCAGCCATTTCAGCCCGCGACATCGAACCCCTCCCCGGTCAGCGCGACGAAGGCGTCCTCCAGCGAGGCGCCCTCGGCGCCGAAGGCCCGCACCCGCACCCCGGCGCGCACCAGGGCGGCGTTCAGGTCGGCGGGCTCGGGCGCGGGCGAGGGCAGCTCGCCGGTGACCCGCTCCTCCAGGACCACCAGGTCCGTCACCCCGTGCTCCTTGAGGACGCGGACGGCGTCGGCCGGGTCCGGGGTGGTGACGGACAGCCTGCCGCGGCTGCCCGCCGCCAGCTCGGCGACGGTGCCCTGGGCGATCAGACGGCCCTGGGCCATGACCGCCGCATGGGTACAGACCTGTTCGATCTCGTCGAGGAGGTGCGAGGAGAGGAAGACCGTGGTGCCCTCCCGGGCCAGCTCGCGCACCAGGGTGCGGATCTCGCGCATGCCCTGGGGGTCGAGCCCGTTGGTCGGCTCGTCCAGCACCAGCAGCTCACGCGGCTGGAGCAGGGCGGCGGCCAGGCCGAGGCGCTGCTTCATCCCCAGCGAGTACGCCCGGGCCTTCTTCCCCGCCGCGGCCCCGAGCCCGACCCGGTCCAGGGCGGCCGCGGCGCGGGCGGCACGGGTGCGGGGATCGGCGGTGGGGTCGGCGGCGTCGTAGCGCAGCAGATTGTCCCGGCCGCTCAGATACGGATAGAGGGCGGGCCCCTCGATGAGGGCGCCCACCCTCGGCAGGACGCTGCGGGCGGCGCGCGGCATCGGCCGCCCCAGCAGCCGGGCGCCGCCCGAGGTGGGCTCGATCAGGCCCATGAGCATGCGGATGGTCGTCGTCTTCCCCGAGCCGTTGGGCCCGAGGAAGCCGAAGACGCTGCCGCGCGGGACGGTCAGGTCGAGCCCGTCGACGGCGAGCTGCCCGCCCCGGTAGCGCTTGGTGAGCCCGCGGGTCTCCACCACGGCATCGGCGGACGGCTCGTCCACGGGCTCTCCTTCCCCGTTCTTCTACTTGGCCTTGTTGGCGGCCGCGACCAGTGCGTCCTTGTCGACCGCGCCGACGAAGACCTTGCCGTCGTCGGTCATCAGCGCGTTCACAAGACGGGTGCTGAACACCGTGCCGGAGCCGAAGTCGCCCTTGACCTTCTTGCCGAAGTTGCCCAGGAGACCGGAGGCCGCTCCGCCGTCGCCGCCCGGGGCGGAGGGAGACCCGCCGGTCGCACCGGCCTTCTGGCCGTCGTCGAGGCGGGCGATGGCGTCCCAGCCCTTGCCGGTGACGTTCAGCCCGGACAGGGGGCCGGACATGGCGTCGGCGCCGCCCGGCCGCTCCTTGAAGCCCTTCTCCCGGTGGTCGGCCTTCCCCCGGTGGTCGGCGGCGCCGTCCTCGGTGACCTTGGCGCCCTTGGGCGGGGTGAAGTCGAAGGTGCCCGCGGCGGGCTTGCCGAAGTCCACCTTGGTGAAGCCCACGTCGACGGCCGCCTTGCCGCCGCTCTTCGGGGTGAGGGTGAACTTCAGCGGCACACCGTTGTCCGCGTCGACCGCGATACGGATCGAGCCGACCGTGGAGGCGCTCTGCTTGGGCTTGATCAGCAGCTGGTAGGCGTCCCGGTCGGCGACCCGGGTGGTGCCGTCGACCGTCACCTCGGTGGTGTCGTCCACGGCGGCGAGCATCTGCTTGGCGAACTGCTGCGGAGTGGCGTCCCGCAGGTCACGGGGTGCCTCGCGCTGGTGGTCGCGCTTGCCCGCGGCGTCCTTGGGGGCGGTGGAGTGGAAGACGGAGTTGCTGCCGCTGTCGTACGCCCACATCTGGTCGCCGTTGTGGATCATGCTGTACTCGGCGGCGTTCTCGACGATCGACACCTTCTGCTTGTCGGGGCCGTCGGCGGCCACCCGCAGCGTGTGGGTACCGGACACCAGCTCGGTGAGCTTGGACTCCGGCGAGGCCGTCGCGCCCTTCTCGCCCGCGAGGTCGTTCGCGGCACCGGCGAGGGAGCCGCCGCCCGGCAGCGTGGGGAGGCCCAGATCGGTGGTGATCTTCAGCGAGCCGGACACCTGCTGCTGGTCCGAGGCCGCCATCTTGCTGATCAGCTGCTGTGCCGTGATCTTCGGCAGGTCCGGGGCGCCGCCGCTGGCCAGCGCCGGGACGAGCCCGATCGTCGCGGCCGCGATGCCCACCACCGCGACCGGGGCCCCGTAGCGGAGCGCCTTCGTACGCCGTGTTGGTCGATTCTCGTCCCAGAAGCCGTCGTCGGCGACCTGTATCGGTCGGATCCGTGCCATGTTGCTCTACCTCCGTCGTCGGCGGCGGTCGTCAGCCTGCACTCGTCCACCTCTCGGGCCATTGTCTCCCGATCCCGCCATGTGGTGGTGTTCTCATCCCACCAAATCGGGAGCGCCGATACGTCAGCCCGCAGGATCACGTCCGCGTACTGCTCGGGTATGACGGCCCGCGCCCCGGGGCGGATCCCCCTCCGGGTATCCCGTAGGGGGTGTCTTGTCGATCAGGCCGGATCCGGGGGTCACCCGGCCCGGTGGGCCACCGCGTCGCACAGGCCCTCCAGGGCCGACTTCGCCGAGCCCTCCGGCAGGGGGGCCAGCATCGAACGGGCCTCCGCCGCATAGCGCAGCGTGTCCTGGCGGGCCTGCTCCAGGGCGGGGTGGGCGCGCAGCCGCCGCAGCACCTCCGCATGGCGGGCGTCGTCGGTGAGGTCGCCCGCGAGCAGCTCGCACAGCTCCCGGTCCTCCGGCGCACCGGTCGCCTCCGCCTGCGCCCGCAGATGCAGGACGGGGAGGGTGGCGATACCCTCGCGCAGATCGGTGCCGGGGGTCTTGCCGGACTCATGGCTGTCGCTGGCGATGTCGAGCACGTCGTCGGCCAGCTGGAAGGCCATCCCGAGACGCTCGCCGTACTGGGTCAGGATGTTGACGATGGACTCGTCGGCGCCCGACATCATCGCGCCGAACCGGCCCGAGACGGCGATCAGCGAGCCCGTCTTGCCCGCGAGGACGTCCAGATAGTGCTCGATGGGGTCGCGGCCGCGCGGTCCCGCGGTCTCCAGGATCTGGCCCGTCACCAGCCGCTCGAACGCCTCGGCCTGGACCCGCACCGCCTCCGGACCCAGATCGGCCAGGACGTGCGAGGCGCGGGCGAAGAGGAAGTCACCGGTGAGCACCGCGACGGAGTTGCCCCAGCGGGCGTTGGCGCTGGGCACCCCGCGCCGCACCTCGGCCTCGTCCATCACGTCGTCGTGGTACAGCGTGGCCAGATGCGTCAGCTCGACGACGACCGCCGAGGGCACCACACCGGGGGCGTACGGGTCGCCGAACTGCGCGGCCAGCAGCACCAGCAGGGGCCGGAAACGCTTCCCGCCCGCGCGCACCAGATGCTGGGCGGCCTCGGTGATGAACGGCACGTCACTCTTGGTGGCCTCCAGCAGGCCCTCTTCGACAGCCGTCAGCCCGGCCTGGGTGTCGGCTTCCAGAGTCCGGTCCCGCACGCTCAGCCCGAAGGGCCCGATGACGCTCACGGGGTACTCCTGTCTGCCTGCGTTCACGCGGAATGTCGATGTGTCGCCGCCTCCACCAAAAGGCAGCGTATCCGGTCGGGTATCGATCACTGTGGGCGCCTTCCCGCCTTGTGCGCCGCACAACGCCCTCGCCCGGATCGACCGGCTTCTCCACACGGTCCCGCGATCACCAGCAGATCATTCATCATGCGGCCCCCGACCGTTCACCGATCGGGGACCGTCAGCCCGCCCAGGGGCCTCATCCGTGCGCGGTGGCCACCGCCTTCGCCAGCCGGGGCGACGCGTACTCCGTGCCGCACACGAACCGCATCACCGGGCCGAAGGAGGCCGCCGCCGGAATTCCGGTGAAGTACAGCCCCGGCACGGACGAGCCATAGCCCGCGTCCAGCCGGGGCCCACCGGCGCCGGTGACGACTTCGGCGCGCAGCTCGGGGCCGAGGAAGCCGAGCGCGGCCAGATTCATCCGATAGCCCGTCGCGGCCAGCACATGGTCCGCGGCCAGCTCGCCGACCCGGCCGCTGCCGCCGCGCAGCGTGAGCACCGGCCGGCCGCCGTCCTCCACGGTGACCCGGGTGATCCGCACCCCCTGGGTGACCTGCACCCGCCCGGCGAAGCGACCCCGCAGCCACCAGGCGCCCTTGGGGCCGAGCACCGAGCGCACCAGATACTCCCGGGCCGGTGCGGGCAGCCGCCGGAAGCCCGCCGCGTGGTACGACAGCGCGTACAGCGACCAGGCGCGCCCGAAGGGCGATACGGGCCGCAGCCGGGGCTGACGGTCCGGCGGGGCGCCGAAGGCGACCGCGGCCCTCCCCCGGGCCACCACCCGCACCGAAGCGGCGCCCGCCTCGGCCAGCAGCACCGCGCTCTCCAGCGCCGACTGCCCGGCCCCGACCACCACGACCTCGCGCCCCGCGAACCGCCCGAGGTCCCGGTGGTGCGAACTGTGCGAGACCGGCCCGGCCGCGGACGGCCCGTCGGGGACGGCGGCGGCGAACTCGGCGGGCAGATGGGCGAGCCCGCTGAGCCCACTGGCCACGACGACGGCCCGCGCCGTGAACTGCTCCCCCGAATCCAGCTTCAGCTCGAAGCGGCCGCCCCGCCGGTCGACGGCGACGACCCGGGTCCGCTCCAGCTCCGGCACCAGCCGCTCCTGGAACCACAGCCCGTACTCCGCGAAGGTCTCGACGGGGATGATGTCCCAGTCGGACTGATACCGCTTGCCGCCCACCGCGTGGCAGTAGTCGAGCAGGGTGTGCCCCGGCTGCGGTGCGTCGATGGTCGACGCGACCGGGGTGGACTTGAGCAGCATGCCCGCGGGCATCTGCTCGCGCCAGCTCACCATCGGCTCCCCGAAGACGCGGACCGGCAGGCCGCGGGCGCGTAAGTGGGCGGCGGCCGACAGACCGTACGGACCGGCCCCGATGACTGCTACCGGATCGTTCACGAATCCCCTCCCCAAGGTGTTACCTGTTCTTGGCGCGCCACATCCGGTACAGATGCGTCGCACCGGGCCCCACGCAGCGCGCCAGCATGGTGAAGAACGGCCGCATGTCGTCGCGCGCGGCCCATGCCAGCTCGGTCCCGCTCGCCCGGGCGGGCGCGTGCGGCGTGGCGTATCCACTGCGGCGGTAGGCGAGCAGGGCGGGCAGGTCGATGTTCTCGACGACGAACCGCCGGTCCGCCAGCTGCTCCGCCTCGGGCACCGGGCGCCCCGTCAGATCGAGGTGCTGGGCCCGGACGACGTCGAGCCGCGCCTCGTTCTCGAAGAGCCGGAACTGCGCGCCCATCCGCGGGTTGAAGTCCAGCAGCTTGTACCGCCCGTCGCGCCGGTCGAAGCGCCAGTCCAGATCGACGATGCCGCTGAAGCCGATCCGCTGGATGAACCGGGCCGTCATCCCGGCCAGCTCCTTGTTGTCCACCGCGTACGCGCACGCCGTCATGCCCGCGTGCGGCGGCCAGGACCGCACCTTGACGCCGGTGAACATCGCCAGCGGTGTGGACTCCGCGTCGAAGTAGGCGTGCACGATCCAGTCCTCGGCGGACTCCCGCGGGAGGTACTCCTGAAGCACCACCCCGGGCCGCGGCCCCCAGTCCCGGGCCAGCGCCAGCAGCTCGCGCGGCCCGGCGATCCGGGTCGTCCCGCCCACCGCAGGCTGCCTCCGCCGCTCGAACGCCTCCCGGTTCTTGGCGACGACCGGAAACCGCGCGCTCACCGCGAACGCCTTGACGTCCGCGTACGAACCGGGGAACGCCGCCTCCGGGGTGGGCACCGCATGCTCGACACACAGCTCGTACAGCCCCTGCTTGCTGGCCAGCCGCCGGGGCAACCCCGGCTCGGTGCGCGGGAAGAGGAACCGGCCCTCCCCGGCGAGCACATCGGCATGCTCGCCGATCAGCACCGCCGCCTCCTCGTCGGTGGGCAGCAGGACGGTCGGACGGCCGATCGCCCGCCCTGCCCGCAGCAGCCCCTCCACCAGCCGCTCCGGCCGCTCCCTGCCGGTGGTCGGCCAGACGAAGGCCCGCCTCAGATAGCGCGATTGGGCGGCCGGGGTCCAACGGTCCTCGGTGACCGCGTACATGGGTACGCCGAGACGGCCCAGGGAGCGAATGGCCCCCACGCCCCCGTGATGCAGCGGGTAATCGCCTATCTTCACGATCAGCCCCGGCACGGAACGGTCCACCGCGAACGGCACGGCACTGCTCGCCACGAGTCCCCCTCGGTCACCCCACCGCAGTGGTCCCCCCACTGTGCGTGACCTGATGAAGGACGCTACTTCGGAATTACTCCCTCCAGCAAGGAGGATCCGGACATTGCCATCCCTTTAGGTGGCAGTCACCCCACAAGGGTGGCGCACCCCGGGCCATAGGGTGTGGACCGGCCAACCCGTGGCGACGAGGAGAAGGCGAGGCACCACCCATGGCGCAGCGAAGCCCGCTCGACCTGCCCGAAGGCGATCCCTTCGGCCCGGACAACCTCCCCTATGGCGTGTTCACCACCTCCGACGCTCCTCATCTGCGGAAAATCGGCGTGCGCTACGGCGCCCATGTGCTGGACGCGGGCGCTGCCGCGGCGACCGCGGCCTCCCCGCACGCCGAACTGCTCGGCGCCTCCTCGCTCAACCCGCTGATGGCCGCGGGCCGTCCGGTCTGGCAGGCCGTCCGCGCGGAGCTGCGCGACTGGCTGACCAACCCGGCGCACCGGCACGCCATCGAGCCCCTCATGCACCCCCTCACCACCCTCGCCCTCCACCTCCCGATCGAGGTGGCGGACTATGTCGACTTCTTCGCCAGCGAGCACCACGCCTCCAACGCGGGCAAGATCTTCCGCCCGGACGGCGACGCCCTCACCCCCAACTGGAAGCACATGCCGATCGGCTACCACGGCCGGGCCGGCACCGTGCTCGTCTCGGGCTCGCCCATCGTCCGCCCCCACGGCCAGCGGCTGCCCCCGGCCGAGGCCCCCGCCTCGCCCGCCCCCGCATCGGCCGCTCCCACGCCGGCTGCTCCTTCTCCTTCTGCATCGTCCGCTCCTCCCCGGCCGGTCTTCGGCCCCTCGCTGCGCCTCGACTTCGAAGCCGAGGTCGCGTTCGTCGTCGGCGCGCCCTCACCTCTGAATACACCGCTGCCCCTCGCGGGGTTCCACGATCACGTCTTCGGCGTCTGTCTCCTCAACGACTGGTCCGCCCGCGACATCCAGTCCTGGGAGTACCGCCCCCTCGGCCCCTTCCTCGGCAAGTCCTTCGCCACCTCCCTCGCCGCCTGGATCACCCCGCTGGACGCCCTCGCCGCGGCCCGTACCGCCCCGCCCGCCCGCGACGTCCCGCCGCTCCCCTACCTCGACGACGCGGCCGCCGAGCCCGGCGGGTTCGACCTGCGCATCGAGGTCGCCGTCAACGGCCACACCGTCTCCCGGCCCCCGTTCTCCGCCATGTACTGGACGGCGGCCCAGCAGCTCGCCCATCTGACGGTGAACGGCGCCTCGCTGCGCACCGGCGACGTCTTCGCCTCCGGCACGGTCAGCGGCCCGCGCCCGGACGAGCTGGGCTGTCTGCTCGAACTCACCTGGGGCGGCCGCGATCCGCTGCACCTCCCGCACGGCACCCGGACGTTCCTGGAGGACGGCGACGAGGTGACCCTCACCGCGTGGGCACCCGGCCCGGACGGGGTCCGCATCGGTATGGGTGAGGTGACCGGCCACGTCGTTCCGGCGGCGTCATGAGCGACTGCTAATTTGTCGTGCTCCTGCCCTGACGGCCCTGATATCCGAGGAGAAGCGCGTGAAGAAGGCAGCGAGCATCGCCGGGACGGTGGCCGCGGCCGCCCTCCTGCTGACGGCGTGCGGCAGTGACAGCGACGAGGGGACGAAGGACACGTCCAAGGACACCCCGTCGGCACAGGAGTCGAGCGCCCCGGCGGAGGGGGGCGCGAACTCCAAGATCACCGGCGCCTACCTCGCCAAGACCGGCAGCCAGACGCTCATCCTGTCCATCGGCGGCGAGAAGGCGTCGCTGATCGCGGGCAAGCACGTCTGCAACGGTGAGTACACCGACACCGGCGAGAAGATGCTGATGCTCAAGTGCGCCGACGGCAACACCGACCGCACCATGGGCAAGGTGGCCCCGAGCGGGGACGGCAAGACGCTCACGGTCGACTGGGACGCGCTCTCCGAGAACGACACCTTCACCCGGACCACCTCCCCCAGCGACATCCCGTCGAACATTCCGACCTCGCTGCCCTCCGGCATCCCCACCGACCTGCCCACGAACCTCCCCTCCAGCTGATCGCCCGGGCCGACCGGCCGGTCCGCGCCCCACGAGCCCCCGGCGAAACCGCCGGGGGCTCGCCGCGCACAGTGGCAGATCTTGCGTCCGCGCCGGTGAAAGGCGCAGGTCGGGGCGGTTTCCAACGGGCCGCCAGGTGGCGCAATGTGCTGGCAACACCATCGCACCGGCCGCGTCGGTATGGTCCGAACACGACCCGCCGCCCAGCACACCCCGGAGCCGGCCGATGCCAGCCGAACGCACCCGCGAACGCACCCGCGAGCACGCCCCGCCGCTCGCCGCCGCGCGCCGCCGCCGGTTGCGCGCCGACCAGGCCCGGCAGCTCGCCGATCTGCTCCGCCACCAGATCCTCACCGGCGGCTTCCCCGGCGGCGTCCTGCCGCTGGAGGACGCGCTCGGCGCGGACTACGGCGCGTCCCGCAATACCGTGCGCCTGGCGCTCGACCTGCTGCGCGCCGAAGGTCTGGTGGAGCGGCAGCCGGGCGTGGGCACGGTCGTCGTGGCCGAGAAGTACCCGCACGGCCTCGACCGGCTACAGGGGCTGGCCGAGACCCTGAAGGAACACGGCCGGGTCACCAACGAGGTGCGCACCGTCGGTCCGGTGCCCGCACCCGCCTGCGTCGCCGACCGGCTACGCGTCCCGGTCCGCACCGATGTCCTCTACGTCGAGCGGCTGCGGCAGCTCGACGGCCTTCCGCTCTCCCTCGACCTCACCTACCTCCCGATGGACATCGGCGCCGAACTGCTGGGCGCCGACCTGGAGAACACCGATGTCTTCCGGCTGATCGAGAAGATCACCGGACAGCGGCTCGGCACCGCCGAGATCACCCTCGAGGCCGTCAACGCCGACGCGCACTCGGCCGCCGTGCTCCAGGCCCCGCGCGGCGCGGCCGTCCTCATGCTGGAACGGCTCAGCCACCTGGCCGACGGCCGCCCCGTCGACCTGGAGTTCATCCGCTTCCGCGGCGACCGGATCACCATGAGCGGGCTGCTGCGCCGTACCGCCTGATCTGCTCCCCGCCCGCCCTTCACCCCCTTCATCACCCTTCACGCCCCCTTTCACGCCCTCCCTGGAGACAGCCATGCCTCTGACGCCTCAGCGTGCCGACGTTCCCGTGACGATCGACGAGTCGAAGTGCATCGACGGCTGCACCCTGTGCGTGGACATGTGCCCCCTGGACTCCCTCGCGATCCACCCCGACAGCGGCAAGGCGTACATGCACGTGGACGAGTGCTGGTACTGCGGCCCGTGCGCCGCCCGCTGTCCCACCGGCGCGGTCACGGTCAACATGCCCTATCTCCTGAGGTGAAAGGCCCTCCGATGCAGCGCACGACCCTTCCGGCCGCCCTTGCCGCCGGTGCCCTGCTGCTGTCCCTGACCGGCTGCGGCGGCAACGCGGAGGCGGGCGGCAAGACCGTGACCGTCACCGTCGGCTACCAGTCCAAGACCATCAACACCACGACCGCGGGCACCCTGCTGCGCTCGCTCGGCTACTTCGAGCGCGAACTGCGCGCGCTCGGCCACCGCAAGGGCGTCACGTACAAGGTGAAGTGGCAGGACTACGCCACCGGGGCGCCCATCACCGCGCAAATGGTGGCCGGGAAGGTCGACATCGGCTCGATGGGCGACTTCCCGCTGCTGATCAACTCCGGGCGCGGCACCCAGCTGAACGCCCCCACCCGTCTGGTCTCCGTGACCGGCTACAACCTGCGCGGCGGCCTCAACACCATCGTCACCAAGCCCGGATCGAAGCTGCGCGACCTGTCCGGCCTGCGCGGCAAGAAGGTCTCCACCAGCGTCGGTTCGGCCGCCGACGGCACGCTCGTCCGCGCCCTCCAGGACGCCGGTATCGATCCCGAGAACGGCGTCGAGAAGCTCAACCAGCAGCCCGCCGTCGGCGCCTCGGCGCTGGAGGCGGGCAGCGCGGACGCTCTCTCGCAGTTCGTGGCCTGGCCGGGGCTGCTGGCCTTCCAGGGGAAGGCCAAGGCGCTGTACGACGGCTCCCGGCTGAACCTTCCGACCTTCCACGGTGTCACCGCGCGCGACGCGTTCGCCAAGGAGAACCCGGACGTCCTCCAGGCGTTCCTGTCCGCCCAGATCGACGCCAACCGCTATCTGGACGACCATCCGCTCCCCGCCGCCGAGAAGGTGGCGAAGGCGACCGGGCTGCCGCCCGAGGTGGTCTACCTCTACAACGGCGCGGGCGGCATCGCGACCTTCGACCCCGCCATCAAGCCCGCGCTGGTCGCGGCACTCAAGAAGGACGTCCCGATCCTGCGCAAGGCCAAACTGACCGGCCCTGTCGACGTGAACTCCTTCATCGACGACCGCTACATCAAACGGGCGTACGGGAGCGCGGGCGCCTACGCGAAGGCGCTGCGCGCCGCCCCGCCCGCCTCCCCGAACCAGGTGTGGCTCAAGGGCGAGAACACGGTCCGCAGCTTCCCCTCCTCCGCCGCGCTGCTGCGCTTCACCGCCGCCCACCAGGGCTCGGTCCGGGCGGCGTACGTGCCCGACGCGGCCACCGGGACGCGCTGGTTCGCGGACCGGGCGGTGTGGGCCGAGGACGGCGGGCAGCCGCGCGCGTTCGTCACGGCGGCCAACGCCCGTACGTGGATCGCCGCGCACCCCGGCGCCCGGCTCGTGTCGTACGCCACGGCGCTGAAGGAGGCGAAGTGACCACCTCCGCCGAGGGAAGCACGGTCTCCGCCGACGGAAGCGCAGTCTCCTTCGAAGAAGGCACGGTCTCCGCCGACGGAAGCACGGTGACCACCGAAGGAAGCGCGGTGACCGCCACCCCCGTACGCCCCGCCCCCGCCGCGCCCGGCGCCGCACCGCGGCGACGCCGCCCCTGGCCGCGGTACGCGCTGCGCGCCGCGTCCCTGCTGGCCGCGCTCGGGCTGTGGCAGCTCCTCACCACGCTGAAGGTCACCCTGTGGCTGCGGTTCGCGCAGTTCCCGACCGTCACCGAGGTCGCCCACACCTTCGCCGGGCGCCTGGGCACCGGCGCCTACTGGCAGGACCTGACCGACAGCCTCACCCGCATCCTCACCGGCTTCGCGCTCGCCGCGGTCCTCGGCGTCGTCGTCGGCACCGCGATCGCCCGCTCACCGCTGGCGTCCGATCTGCTGAGCCCGGTCCTCGAAGTCCTCCGCCCGATCCCGGCCATCGCGCTCGTCCCGGTCGCGATCCTGCTGTTCCCCAGCAATGAACAGGGCATCGTCTTCATCACCTTCACCGCCGCCTTCTTCCCGGTCATGGTCAGCACCCGGCACGCGGTGCGCGCCCTGACCCCGGTGTGGGAGGAGGCCGTGCTGACCATGGGTGGCGGGCGGTGGCGCGTCCTGGGCTCGGTGGTGCTGCCGGGCGCGCTGCCCGGCATCCTCGGCGGGCTGTCGGTCGGCATCGGCGTCTCGTGGATCTGCGTGATCTCCGCCGAGATGATCTCCGGTGCGTACGGGGTCGGCTATCGCACCTGGCAGGACTACACGATCGTCGACTATCCGGGCGTCTTCGTCGGCATGACCACCATCGGCCTCCTCGGCTGGCTGACCTCCACCGCGGTGGAACTGGCGGGCCGCCGGCTGACCCGCTGGCTGCCGCGCACCGAGAACACGGCCCCGTCCGCGTACCTCCCAGGGAAGGGCACCCCGTGACCACGTCCGATGTCGCCACCGCCCCGCCCGCGACCGCCGCGGCGCCGCCCGGTCTGCGGCTGCGGCTGCACGGCGCCGAGCTGGGCCGCCCCGGGGCGCCGGTCCTGCACGGCCTCGACCTGGACATCCCGCCCGGCGAGGTGCTCACCGTCGTCGGCCCGTCCGGGTGCGGCAAGTCGACCCTGCTGCGCACCCTGGCCGGACTGCTGCCGGTCCTCGGCGGGCGGGTCACCCAGGACGGCGAGCCGCTCACCCGCCCCCACGCCGACCGCGCCCTGATCTTCCAGGAGGACGCGCTGCTCCCCTGGCGCACGGTGCACGCCAATGTGGAACTCCCCCTCGTCATCCGGGGCGTTCCCCGGGCGGCGCGGCGCGCCCGGGCCGCGGAGTGGCTGGAGCGGGTCGGGCTCACCGGCCACGCCCGGCGCCTTCCGCACCAGCTGTCGGGCGGGCAGCGGCAGCGCGTCCAGCTGGCCCGCGCGCTGGCCGGTGCGCCGCGCGCCGTCCTGATGGACGAGCCGTTCGGCGCGCTCGACGCCCAGACCCGGGCCGGGATGCAGCGACTGCTGGTGGACGTGCTGGACGGTACGCACGCCACCGTCGTCTTCGTCACCCATGACGTGGACGAGGCGGTCTTCCTCGGCGACCGCATCGCCCTCCTGGACGGCGCGGGCACGGCCCGGGTGCTCGGTGTGCCGCATCCGCGCGAGCGCGCCGCGCACGACGCCGCCGCGACGGTCGCGCTGCGCCGCCAGGTCCTCGAATCCCTCGGCTCCCTCGGAACGTGAAAGGGCCTCTCGTGACAACCGCGCACACCCTGGAGATCCCCGCACTCGACGCGGCCGAGGAGCTGTCCTGCGACGTCCTGGTCATCGGCGGCGGCACGGCCGGAACCATGGCCGCGCTCACCGCCGCCGAGCGCGGGGCCTCCGTCCTGCTGCTGGAGAAGGCGCACGTCCGGCACTCCGGCGCGCTCGCGATGGGCATGGACGGCGTCAACAACGCCGTCGTCCCCGGCCGGGCCGAACCCGACGACTACGTCGCCGAGATCACCCGCGCCAACGACGGCATCGTCGACCAGTCAACCGTCCGGCAGACCGCCACCCGGGGCTTCGACATGGTCAAGCGCCTGGAGCGGTACGGGGTGAAGTTCGAGAAGGACGAGCACGGCGCCTACGCGGTCCGCCAGGTACACCGCTCCGGCTCGTACGTCCTGCCGATGCCCGAGGGCAAGGACGTCAAGAAGGTCCTCTACCGGCAGCTGCGGCGGCGCGAGATGCGCGAGCGGATCCGGATCGAGAACCGGGTCATGCCGGTCCGCGTCCTGACCGCGGACGGCCGGGCCGTCGGCGCCGCCGCCTTCCACACCCGCACCGGGCACTTCGTCGCCGTCCGGGCCGGGGCCGTCATCCTCGCCACCGGCGCCTGCGGCCGCCTCGGGCTGCCCGCCAGCGGCTATCTGTACGGGACGTACGAGAACCCCACCAACGCGGGCGACGGCTACGCCATGGCGTACCACGCGGGCGCCGAGCTGACCGGGATCGAATGCTTCCAGATCAACCCGCTGATCAAGGACTACAACGGCCCGGCCTGCGCCTATGTCGCCAACCCCTTCGGCGGCTACCAGGTCAACCGGCACGGCGAGCGGTTCGTCGACTCCGACTACTGGTCCGGGCAGATGATGTCCGAATTCGCGGCGGAGGTGGCGAGCGAGCGCGGCCCGGTCTATCTGAAGCTCAGCCATCTGCCGGAGGAGTCGGTGGCCGCCCTGGAGTCCATCCTGCACTCCACCGAACGCCCCACCCGCGCCGCCTTCCACGCGGGCCGCGGCCATGACTACCGCACCCACGACGTGGAGATGCACATCTCCGAGATCGGCCTGTGCGGCGGCCACTCCGCGTCCGGCGTACGAGTCGACGACCACGCGCGCACCACGGTGCCGGGGCTGTACGCGGCCGGGGACCTCGCGTGCGTACCGCACAACTACATGATCGGGGCCTTCGTCTTCGGCGACCTCGCTGGCGAGGACGCCGCCCAGTACCGGGCGTACGAGGGCGAACTCCCGCGCGACCAGCTCGCCGACGCGCACGCCCTGGTGTACGCGCCGCTGCGGAACCCGGACGGGCCGCCGCAGCCGCAGGTCGAGTACAAGCTGCGGCGCTTCGTGAACGACTACGTCGCCCCGCCCAAGAGCGGCGCCCGCCTGTCGCTGGCCGTCGAGGCGTTCGAGCGGATGCGCGGGGACATCGCCGCCATGGGCGCCCGCACCCCGCACGAGCTGATGCGGTGCGCGGAGGTCACCTTCATCCGCGACTGCGCCGAGATGGCCGCGCGCTCCTCGCTCGCCCGGACGGAGAGCCGGTGGGGGCTCTACCACGAGCGCACGGACCATCCGCTGCGCGACGACACGGACTGGCTGCACCATCTGGATCTGCGGAAGTCGGCCTCGGGGGCGATGGAGTTCACGGCCCGGCCGGTGGCTCCGTACCTCGTGCCGATCGAGGAGTACGCGCCGGTGGGCGGGGCCTCCCGCCCGATCGGTGAGGTGCGGCCCGAGCAAGTCGCCACGGCGGGGCCGCGCCAGGCGGCACCGCGCGGGTCGGGGGTGGCCGCGGGCGGGCCTCGGCGCGAGGGGGCCGGGGCGTCTCCTGTGGCCTCCTCCCCCCGCATCCTCGAACTCCTCGCCCTGGCCGAGGAACAGCCCGAACTCCCGGCCCTCCGGCCCTATCTGGCCGATCCGGACCCGGCGGTCCGCCGGGCCGCCGTCGCCACCCTCACCGAGTCCGCGCCACCGGGCACCGGCCCGGCCCTGGCGGGGGCGCTCGCCGACCCGGACGCCGGGGTACGCGCCGGGGCGGCCGCGTCGCTGCGCGAACTGGTCGAGGTCCTGCCCCCCGAACCCGCCCTCCGCGCAGCGCTGCTGCACGCCCTGGAGGTCACCGACCCGACCGTGCGAGCGGCAGCGCTGGACGTCCTGCGCGCACGGGGACTCGGCGACGCGGAGCTGTTCGCGCGCGCCCTGACGGACGCCGCGATCGAGGTCCGCCTCCAGGCCGTGCGGGGGCTGGTGTCGGTGGACGCGCTCACCGCGCTGGAGCCGGGAGCGGCGGACGCGTCGCGTGAGGTACGGGTGGCGACGGCGGGCGCGCTGGGCACCCTGGCTCCCGGCGGCCCGGCGGCGGCCCGCCGCCTTCTCACGCCGCTGCTGGGGGACGCGGACGTCCTCGTACGGGCCGCCGCCCTGGAGGCCCTGGCCTCGGCAGGCTGCCCGGCGCCGCTCGACGCGGAGGCACTGGCGGCGCTGGAGGACCCCGCATGGCAGGTCCGCCGGGGCGCGGCGACGGCACTGTCCGCCGCCACCCCGGACCTCGGCGTCCCCGCCCTGGCCCGGACCCTGACCGACCCGCACGCCGACGTCCGCAAGGCCGCGGTGCTGGCCCTGCTGCCGCTGGCGGAGCACGCCCCGGACGCCCGCGCGGCCCTGTCCACGGTCCGCTCCGACCCGGACGCCGACGTCCGCGCCTACGCGGCGAAGGCGACCGCCTAGCGGGGCCCCGGCCGGGCACCTCGCGGTGGTCCGGCCGGGGCGGGGCAGTCCCCGGGGGGGGCGGTTAGCGGACGAAGACGCCCGCTTGGCCTGCCAGGTCGAGGAAGTACTGCGGTGCCACGCCCAGCACCACCGTGACCGCGACGCCGATCGCGATCGCCGACGAGGTCAGGGGGCTCGGGACGGCCACCGACGGGCCGTCCGTACGGGGTTCACTGAAGAACATCAGCACGATGACCCGGATGTAGAAGAAGGCCGCGATCGCCGACGAGATCACACCGATCACGACCAGCGCACCCGCGCCCCCGTCCGCCGCCGCCTTGAAGACCGCGAACTTCCCCGCGAACCCACTGGTCAGCGGGATGCCGGCGAAGGCCAGCAGGAAGACCGCGAAGACGGCGGCCACCAGGGGCGAACGGCGGCCCAGCCCGGCCCACTTCGACAGGTGGGTGGCCTCGCCGCCCGCGTCGCGCACCAGGGTGACCACGGCGAAGGCGCCGAGGGTCACGAAGGAGTACGCGGCGAGGTAGAAGAGGACGGAGGAGATGCCGTCGGGGGTCGTGGCGATGACACCGGCGAGGATGAACCCGGCGTGGGCGATGGAGGAGTAGGCGAGCAGCCGCTTCACATCGGTCTGGGTGACGGCGACGATCGCACCGCCCAGCATGGTGACGATGGCGACGCCCCACATCACCGGCCGCCAGTCCCAGCGGAGCCCCGGCAGGACGACGTACAGCAGCCGCAGCAGCGCGCCGAAGGCCGCCACCTTGGTGGCCGCGGCCATGAAGCCGGTGACCGGGGTGGGGGCGCCCTGGTAGACGTCCGGGGTCCACATGTGGAACGGAACGGCGCCGATCTTGAACAGCAGGCCCATCAGCACCAGCGCCCCGCCGAGGAGCAGCAGCGCGTCGTTGCCCATGGTCCCGGCGAGCGCCGGGGTGACGTTGCGGACCTGGCCGTCGACGACGTCGGCGATACCGGCGTACGCGACGGTGCCCGCGTAGCCGTACAGCAGGGCGATCCCGAAGAGCAGGAACGCCGAAGAGAAGGCGCCGAGCAGGAAGTACTTGACGGCGGACTCCTGGGAGAGCATCCGGTGGCGCCGGGCGAGCGCGCACAGGACGTACAGCGGGAGGGAGAAGACCTCCAGCGCGACGAAGAGGGTCAGCAGATCGTTCGCGGCGGGGAAGACGAGCATGCCGCCCACCGCGAAGAGGACCAGCGGAAAGACCTCGGTGGTGGTGAACCCGGCCTTGACGGCGGCCTTCTCGGCCTCGCCGCCGGGCACGGCGGCGGCCTGCGCCGCGAAGTTGNCGGCGGCCTTCTCGGCCTCGCCGCCGGGCACGGCGGCGGCCTGCGCCGCGAAGTTGTCGACGCGGTTGCCGTGGACGACCGGGTCGAGCCGCCGCTCGGCGAAGGTGAACACCGAGACCAGCGCGACCAGGAGGATGGTGCCCTGGAGGAAGAGCGCGGGTCCGTCGACGGCGATGGCACCCATGGCCGCGACGTGGGCCTTCCCGGTGCCGTAGTCGCTCGCGGCGAGGCCGATGACGGCCGCGAAGGCCGCGGCGAGGGAGACGACGGAGACGAACAGCTGGGCGGCGTAACGCTGGGCGCGCGGCAGGAACGCCTCGACCAGTACGCCGATGATCGCGGCGCCGAGCACGATCAGGGTGGGCGCCAGCTGCCCGTACTCGACGTGCGGCGCGGGGATCTTGTCGGGCGCCGCCGCCGCTGTCGCCCACAGGCTGTGGACAGTGGCCGCGTGGGTCACTTGGCACCTCCGGAAGCACCGTCGTGGGAAGCACCCTCGGGCTTGGGGCTGTAGTGGAACCAGCCCGCGTCAGTGACGGGGTGATCGGGCTTGGGATCCTTCTCGTCCACCACGGACAGCGTGTGGTCGACCGCCGGGTTGACGATCTCCGTCAGCGGCTTGGGGTAGACGCCGAGGAAGAGCAGCAGCGCGATCAGCGGCGCGACGACGAGCAGTTCGCGCGGCCGCAGATCGGGCATGGACCGGACCTCTTCCTTCACCGGGCCGGTCATGGTGCGCTGGTAGAGGATCAGGACGTACAGCGCGGCGAGCACGATGCCGAGGGTGGCGATCACGCCGACCACCGGATAGCGGGCGAACGCGCCGACGAGCACCAGGAACTCGCTGATGAAGGGCGCGAGCCCCGGCAGCGAGAGGGTGGCCAGACCGCCGATCAGGAAGGTGCCGGCGAGCACCGGGGCGACCTTCTGCACACCGCCGTAGTCGGCGATGAGCCGCGAGCCGCGCCGGGTGATGAGGAACCCGGCCACCAGCATCAGCGCGGCGGTCGAGATGCCGTGGTTGACCATGTAGAGGGTGGCGCCGCCCTGGCCCTGGGTGGTCATGGCGAAGATGCCGAGGATGATGAAGCCGAAGTGGGAGATCGAGGCGTAGGCGATCAGCCGCTTGATGTCCCGCTGGCCGATCGCCAGCAGCGCGCCGTAGATGATGCTGATGAGCGACAGGACCAGGATCACCGGGGTGGCCCACTTGCTGGCCTCGGGGAAGAGCTGGAGGCAGAAGCGGAGCATCGCGAAGGTGCCGACCTTGTCGACGACCGCGGTGATCAGCACGGCGACGGGGGCGGTGGACTCGCCCATCGCGTTGGGCAGCCAGGTGTGCAGCGGCCACAGCGGCGCCTTCACCGCGAAGGCGAAGAAGAAGCCGAGGAACAGCAGCCGTTCGGTGGTGGTCGCGAAGTCGAGCTGTCCGCTCGCCCGGGCCTCCACGATCTGCTGGAGCGAGAAGGTGCCGGTGCCCAGGTCGTCGGCGGTGACCGCGTAGAGGCCGACCACCGCGGCCAGCATGATCAGCCCGCCCGCCAGGTTGTACAGCAGGAACTTCACCGCGGCGTAGGAGCGCTGGGTCGCCGTCTCCTCCTCGGACCGCTCCCCGGCCCGGTCCCCGAAGCCGCCGATGAGGAAGTACATCGGGATGAGCATGGCTTCGAAGAAGATGTAGAAGACGAAGACGTCGGTGGCCTCGAAGGAGATCACCACCATCGCCTCGACCAGCAGGATCAGCGCGAAGAAGCCCTGGGTGGGCCGCCAGCGGCGGTTGGGCCGGGCGCCTTCCAGGGGGTCGGCGTCATGCCAGCCCGCCAGGATGATGAAGGGGATGAGCACGGCGGTGAGCGCGATCAGGGCGACCGCGATGCCGTCCACGCCCAGTTCGTAGCGGACCCCGAAGTCCTTGATCCAGGCGTGGGATTCGGTGAGCTGGAAGCGGCCGCCGTCCGGGTCGAAGCGGACCGTGATGACCGCGGCGAGGGCGAGGGTGACCAGGGAGAAGGCCAGCGCCACCCACTTGGCGGCGGCTCGCTGGGCGGCGGGCACCGCGGCGGTGGCGACCGCGCCGAGCGCGGGCACCGCGGCCGTGGCCGTCAGCAGGGGAAAGGACATGACTCAGACCGCCCTCATCAGCAGGGTCGCGGCGATGAGCACCGCCGTACCGCCGAACATCGAGACCGCGTACGTACGGGCGTAGCCGTTCTGGAGCTTGCGCAATCGGCCGGAGAGTCCGCCGACCCCGGCCGCGGTGCCGTTGACCACGCCGTCGACCAGCTTGTGGTCGACGTAGACCAGACCGCGGGTGAGGTAGCGGCCGGGCTGGACGAGCGCGACGTGGTTGAAGTCGTCCTGGAGCAGGTCGCGGCGGGCGGCCCGGGTGAGCAGGGAGCCGCGCGGCGCGGTGCGCGGCACGGGCCGGCGCCCGTACTGCGCCCAGGCGAGGGCGACGCCGATGGCCAGGACGACCATCGTCCCCGCGGTGACCGTCGCGGCGCTGAGCGGGGAGTGGCCGTGGCTGTGGCCGGTGACCGGTTCGAGCCACTTCAGGAACGCGTCGTTCAAGCTGAAAAGACCGCCCGCGAAGACCGATCCGAAGGCCAGGACGATCATGGGGATCGTCATGGACTTCGGCGACTCGTGCGGATGCGGCAGCTCGCCGGGGCGCACCTCGATACCGGGCTCGACGCTGGGCGCCTTGTCCGGGTCGGGGGCGGGCTCCCACCGCTTCTCGCCGAAGAACGTCATCAGCATCACGCGCGTCATGTAGTACGCGGTGATGGCCGCGCCCAGCAGGGCCGCGCCGCCGAGGATCCAGCCCTCGGTGCCGCCCTTGGCGAAGGCCGCTTCGATGATCTTGTCCTTGGACCAGAATCCGGAGAGCCCCGGGAAGCCGATGATGGCGAGGTAGCCGAGCCCGAAGGTGACGAAGGTGACCGGCATGTACTTCCGCAGGCCGCCGTACTTGCGCATGTCGACCTCGTCGTTCATGCCGTGCATGACCGACCCGGCGCCGAGGAAGAGCCCCGCCTTGAAGAAGCCGTGGGTGACCAGGTGCATGATCGCGAAGACATAGCCGATCGGGCCGAGCCCGGCGGCCAGGATCATGTAGCCGATCTGCGACATCGTCGACCCGGCGAGGGCCTTCTTGATGTCGTCCTTCGCGCAACCGACGATCGCACCGAAGAGCAGCGTGACCGCGCCGACCGCGACCACCGCGGCCTGTGCGTCGGGCGCCGCGTTGAAGATCGCGCCGGAGCGGGTGATCAGGTAGACGCCCGCGGTCACCATGGTCGCGGCGTGGATCAGGGCCGAGACCGGGGTCGGGCCCTCCATCGCGTCACCGAGCCAGGACTGGAGCGGCACCTGGGCCGACTTGCCGCACGCGGCGAGCAGCAGCATCAGCCCGATGGCGGTGAGCTTGCCCTCGCCCGCGTCCTCCGCGTTGGCCAGCACGGGGGCGAAGGCGAAGGTCCCGAAGGTCGTGAACATCAGCATGATCGCGATGGACAGGCCCATGTCGCCGACGCGGTTGACGATGAACGCCTTCTTCGCCGCCGTCGCCGCGCTCGGCTTGTGCTGCCAGAAGCCGATGAGCAGGTACGAGGCGAGGCCGACACCCTCCCAGCCGACGTACAGCAGGAGGTAGTTGTCGGCGAGGACGAGCAGCAGCATGGCGGCGAGGAAGAGATTGAGATAGCCGAAGAAGCGGCGGCGCCGCTCGTCGTGCGCCATGTAGCCGATCGAGTAGATGTGGATCAGCGTGCCCACACCCGAGATCAGCAGCACGAAGGTCATCGACAGCTGATCGAGCTGGAAGGCGACGTCCGCGCGGAAGCCGCCCACCGGAATCCAGCTGAAGACCTGGCTGTGCAGGGCGCGGTCGTGCTCGCCCCGGCCGAGCATGTCGGCGAAGAGCACGGCGCCGATCACGAAGGAGGCGCCCGCGAGCACCGTGCCCAGGTAGTGGCCCGTGCGGTCCAGCCGCCGGCCCCCGCACAGCAGCACGGCAGCGCCGAGCAGCGGGGCCGCGACGAGCAATCCGATGAGGTTCTCCACTTGAACGCGACCCCTTCTAGAGCTTCATCAGGCTGGCGTCGTCGACCGAGGCCGAATGGCGGGAGCGGAAGACGGTCACGATGATCGCGAGGCCGACCACGACCTCCGCCGCCGCGACGACCATCGTGAAGAACGCGATGATCTGGCCGTCGAGGTTGCCGTGCAGCCGGGAGAAGGTGACGAACGCCAGGTTGCACGCGTTCAGCATCAGCTCGACGCACATGAAGAGGACGATCGCGTTCCGCCGGATCACGACCCCGGCCGCACCGATGGTGAACAACAGGGCGGCCAGGTAGAGGTAGTTGACCGGATTCACTTGGCGGCTCCCTTGCGGTGCTCGACGTCCTCGGACGCGCCCTCGGCGCCTTCGGCACCCTCAGCACCCTCGGCCTCGGCGCCCTCCGGCTTCCGCCGCCCGAGCCAGCGCTCCGAGCGCTGCTCCAGCGCCGCCAGCTCCGCCAACGCCTCACCGGAGACGTCCCGGACCTGGCCGCGGCCGCGCAGCGTCGCGTTGACGCTCAGCTCGGACGTCGTACCGTCGGGCAGCAGACCGGGGATGTCCACCGCGTTGTGCCGGGCGTAGACGCCCGGGGCGGGCAGCGGCGGGACGTGCTTGCCGGTGCGCACCCGCGCCTCGGACTGCTCGCGCTGGCTGCGCGCGCGCTCGGTGCGCTCGCGGTGGGTCAGCACCATCGCGCCGACCGCCGCGGTGATCAGCAGCGCGCCGGTGATCTCGAAGGCGAAGACGTACTTGGTGAAGACCAGGGCCGCCAAGCCCTCCACATTGCCGCCGGAGTTGGCCTGCGCCAGCCCGTCGAACGTCTTCAGCGAGGCGTTCCCGATTCCGGCGCACAGCAGGATGCCGAAGCCGAGCCCGCACAGGGCGGCGAGCCAGCGCTGCCCCTTCAGGGTCTCCTTCAGCGAGTCGGCCGCGGTGACGCCGACCAGCATCACGACGAAGAGGAAGAGCATCATGATCGCGCCCGTGTAGACGACGATCTGGACGACGCCCAGGAAATACGCCCCGTTGGCGAGGTAGAAGACCGCCAGGACGATCATGGTGCCCGCCAGGCTGAGGGCGCTGTGCACGGCCTTGCGCATCAGGATCGTGCACAGCGCGCCGATCACGGCGACCGTGCCGAGCACCCAGAACTGGAGGGCCTCGCCGACGGAGGTGGTGGAGGCCGCCGCGGCCAGCGCGCCGCTCATGCCTGCACCTCCTCTTCGGCCTGCTCGCCGTCCGTCTCGGGCGTCTCGCCCTTGCTGACCGCGACCTGACGGGTGGTCCCGGGCGCGGCCTCGGTCACCAGCCCGCGGTAGTAGTCCTGCTCGTCCGTCCCCGGATAGATGGCGTGGGGGCTGTCCACCATGCCGTCCTCGAGGCCCGCGAGCAGCTCTTCCTTGGTGTAGATGAGCGATTCGCGGGTGCGGTCGGCCAGCTCGTACTCATTGGTCATGGTCAGCGCCCGGGTGGGGCACGCCTCGACGCACAGGCCGCACAGGATGCAGCGCAGATAGTTGATCTGGTAGACGCGGCCGTAGCGCTCGCCCGGCGAGTAGCGCTCCTCGTCGGTGTTGTCCGCGCCCTCCACGTAGATGGCGTCCGCCGGGCAGGCCCAGGCGCACAGCTCGCATCCGATGCACTTCTCCAGCCCGTCCGGATGCCGGTTGAGCTGGTGACGTCCGTGGAAGCGGGGCGCGGTGGGCTTCTTCTCCTCGGGGTACTGCTCGGTCAGCCGCTTCTTGAACATGGCCTTGAAGGTCACGCCGAAGCCGGCCACCGGGTTCTGGAAGTCAGACACCATCGGCCTCCTTTCCGTCACTGACAGTGTCGGGGCCACCACTGACAATCAGCTCCCGTTCCTGTCGGGAGCGCCGTCGCGGTACGGGCGGCAGGGACTGGCCGGGCAGCGGCGGCACCGGGAATCCGCCCGCCATCGGGTCGAAGGCGGGCTCGGGGCCCTCCTCCACCGCCGGTCCGGCCTCGCCCTTCGCAGCCGCCCCGCGATCGCGGAAGACGTCGACGACGAAGGACAGCAGCAGCAGCGCGATCACCGCGCCGCCGACGTACAGCACGATCGACTGGTTGTCGTAGTTCTCGTTGCGCAGCGCCCGCACGGTGGCGACCAGCATCAGCCAGACCATCGAGATCGGGATGAGGACCTTCCAGCCCAGCTTCATGAACTGGTCGTAGCGCACCCGGGGCACCGAGGCGCGGATCCAGATGAAGACGAACAGCGACGAGACGACCTTGCCGACGAACCACAGCAGCGGCCACCAGCCGTGGTTGGCGCCCTCCCAGAAGGTGCTGATCGGCCAGGGCGCCCGCCAGCCGCCGAGGAAGAGGGTCACGGCGACCATCGAGACGGTGACCATGTTGATGTACTCGGCGAGCATGAACAGCGCGAACTTGATCGACGAGTACTCGGTGTTGAAGCCGCCCACCAGGTCGCCCTCGGACTCCGGCATGTCGAACGGGGCCCGGTTGGTCTCCCCGACCATCGCCACGATGTAGATGAGGAACGAGACCGGGAGCAGCACCACGTACCAGCGGTCCTGCTGGGAGGCGACGATCTGCGAGGTCGACATCGACCCGGAGTAGAGGAACACCGCCGCGAAGGACAGGCCCATCGCGATCTCGTAGCTGATCATCTGGGCGCAGGAGCGCAGGCCGCCGAGGAGCGGATACGTCGACCCGGACGACCAGCCCGCCAGCACGATGCCGTAGATGCCGACCGATGCGGTGGCGAGGATGTAGAGGACGGCGATCGGCAGATCGGTCAGCTGCATCGCGGTGCGGTGCCCGAAGACCGAGACCTCGCCGCCGGCCGGGCCGAACGGGATCACCGCGACCGCCATGAAGGCCGGGATGGCCGCGACGATCGGCGCCAGGACGTAGACCACCTTGTCGGCGCCCTTGACGACCACGTCCTCCTTGAGCATCAGCTTCACGCCGTCCGCGAGGGACTGGAGCATGCCCCAGGGGCCGTGCCGGTTCGGGCCGATGCGCAGCTGCATCCAGCCCATCACCTTGCGCTCCATGACGATGGAGATCAGCACCGTCAGCATCAGGAACGCGAAGCAGAAGACGACCTTGATCAGGATCAGCCACCACGGGTCGCGGCCGAACATCGACAGGTCCTCTGCGGCGAGATACCTCATGCGGTCACCTCCGTCGCGGAAGCGGTGATCGTGACGACGTCACCGGGGCGGGCCCCCAGATCGCGCTGCGCACCGCCGCCCGTGGAGGCCAGCGGCAGCCAGACGACCCGGTCGGGCATCGGGGTCACGCACAGGGGCAGCTGGACGGATCCGGCCGGGCCGGTGACGCGGAGCGTCTGGCCGTCGGCCACCCCCGCCTCCTCGGCGGTCGCCGCCGAGAGCCGGGCCACCGCGGCGTGCCGGGTCGCCGCCAGCGCCGGATCGCCCTCCTGGAGCCGCCCCTGGTCGAGCAGCAGCCGGTGACCGGCGAGCACCGCCTCGCCCTCGGCGGGCCGGGGCAGCGGGCCCCCGGTCTCCAGCGGCGCGGTGGCGCGCAGCCCCTGCCAGGTGCCGAGCCGGGTCAGCTCGGTGCGGGCGGCCGCCACGTCCGGCAGGCCCAGGTCCGTATCGAGGGCGTCGGCCAGCATGTGCAGCACCCGGGCGTCCGGGAGGGTGTGACGGCGGGTCATCTGGTCCGGCTTGAGCGCGGCCTCGAACGGCCGGGCCCGCCCCTCCCAGTTGAGGAACGTGCCGGACTTCTCGGCCGCCGCCGCGACCGGAAGCACCACGTCCGCCCGCTCGGTGACCTCCGAGGGCCGCTGCTCCAGGCTGACCACGAACTCCGCCGCGTCCAGGGCGGCCACGGCCCGCGCCGGGTCGGGCAGGTCCGCCACCTCGACCCCGCCGACCAGCAGCGCACCGAGCCCGCCGCTCGCCGCGGCCTCCACGATCTGGCCGGTGTCGCGGCCCACCTGGTGCGGCAGATCGGTGATCCCCCACACCGCGGCGGTCTCCTCGCGGGCCCGCGGATCGTGCGCCGGGCGGCCGCCGGGCAGCAGCCCGGGCAGCGCCCCCGCCTCGATCGCG